>CAXIBU010000009.1:0-29170 GCA_964021555.1 uncultured Verrucomicrobiales bacterium
ACTGGCTGTCCGCCGAGCTGGAAAGTCATGTATCACACGATCCAGACCCGCGAAATTCGCAAGCAAGGCTTCAAGCCATACCGCTACTTGAAAATTCGCGATTGATTCCGATCCATGCACATTAAGATCAAGCTTGGATGATTCCAGTCACCATCTCGGCCATGATTCGACCTTTCTTTTCGACTTATCATACTGTTGACTGGCTGATGTGAATTTATCGCGTTTTTTTGCCCTGGTCGTCACCTTGGCCTCGATCTCCCGGCTCCATGCGGAGCCTAATATAATCTTCATCCTCACCGATGACTTGGGCTACGGCGATCTCGGCGTGCTGTTTCAGAACGACAAGCCTGGGACCAAAAAGCTAGTCACGCCCCAGCTCGATGCGATGGCCACTGCCGGGACTATTCTCAACCGCCACTATTGCCCTGCGCCCGTCTGCGCGCCGTCGCGCGGCTCGCTGCTCACCGGGCTTCATCAAGGGCATGCAAACGTCCGCGATAACCAGTTCGATAAAGCCCTCGAAGACAATCACACCATTGGTAGCACGCTAAAAGAAGCCGGCTATTACACCGCCTTCATCGGCAAGCACGGACTTCAAGGAAGTGGGAGCAATCCAACGGAATGGAACGCTTATCCAACCAAGCGCGGATTTGACTACTTTTACGGCTACGTTCGCCACGGGGATGGCCACACTCACTATCCCGATCACGTTACCTCCGCTCGCGGCAAGAAGGAGCTGTGGGAGAACAATTCAGAGATCTCTGCCGACCTCGACCTCTGCTACACCACCGACCTTTTCACCGCTCGTGCGAAAAAAACGATTATCGACCGAACCCAGTCCGCGCCTGACACCCCGTTCTTCATCTATCTCTCCTACGATACCCCGCACGCCGCCCTTCAAGTGCCGACGATGGCCTATCCTGCAGGCGGTGGGCTCACTGGAGGCCTGCAATGGATTGGCACGCCTGGTAACATGATCAACACCGCCACAGGCACCATCGATTCGTATTTCGACCCGCTCTACACCACTCAAGGATGGCCCGAAGGCCACCAGCGCCAGGCGACAATGGTGACGCGGATCGATCACTGTATCGGAGACCTGATCAAGACACTCGAAGACCTCGAAATTGAGGAAAATACGATCATCGTCTTCACCTCGGACCACGGTCCGCATAGCGAGAGCTACATCCCGGGCGTTTCTTACAATTCATCGGCCTTTCAGAGCTCCGGGCCGCTTGAAGGCGAGAAGCGTGATGTTCACGAGGGTGGAATTCGCGTCCCGACACTCGTCTGGGGCCCTCAGAACATTCTCGCCGGCCAAAAAGTCGAGCAAATCTCACAATTTCACGACTGGATGTCGACTTTCTGTGACTGGGCAGGGGTGCCTGAGCCAGCTCGTATCGATGGTGTCTCGCTTCGCCCATGCTTAAGTGGCACTGGCACTCAGCTCGATAGCACCGTCTACGTCGAATACTCTACCAGTGGCAGCACCCCCGGCTATTTCCCGATCCATGGTGGAACCTCCCGCAATCAGGCGCAGGTAATCTATGTCGATAATTACAAAGGCGTTCGTAACAATGTCACCAACCATAGTCAGAATTTTCGCATCTACGATACCGAGACTGATCTGAACGAGTCGACCAACTTAGCAGGCACCAGTTCCTATTTTATCGAGCTCCAGCAGCGCATGAAGGATCGTGTGCTGCAAATTCGCCAGCCAAATGGCTCCGCGAGCCGTCCTTACGATAGTGAGCCAGCTCCCAGCGTCCTTACCTCAGTTGCACCAGGCCTCGTCGTTCAGCGCCACGAGGGTGATTGGCCGTGGATCCCCGAATTTGAAAATCTGACCGAACTCTCAAGCTCTCAAGTCAGTAACCTAGACGTCGCCCACCTCAGCCGTAATTCGGATGCGGGCCTTTTCTATCAAGGCTTCATTCAAGTGCCCACCGATGGCCTATGGAGCTTCACCACCGAGTCAGATGCCGGAGTGATTATGAAGATTCATGACAGCCTGGTGATCGACGACGACTTTAATCACTCGAGCACCAGCGCTTCGGGCACCATGCGACTTGAGGCCGGGCTGCATCCATTCAGGCTTTATTACCGCACTGAAGCGGATGCCCCACTCCTCACTCTCTCTTGGTCAGGTCCAGGGACCGCCCAAGAGCCCATTCCTAACTCCGCTCTATTCCGGCAGGGTGTCACACCACCCGAACCAAATCCTTCCGATGATGTTGCCAGCACTATCGGAACTAGCCCGGTTTCGATCCCAGTTCTAGCCAACGACCTGGATGATGGTCTACCCTCTGCCCTGAGTATCTCGTCCTTTACCCAGCCAGACCTCGGAACCGTCACACAATCGGGAAATGAGCTAATTTACACCCCCGAAGCCGGAAAATTCGGGACCGCAAGCTTCCAATACACCGTCACCGATGGAGAATTCCTGGCTACCGCCTCGGTGTCGGTAGTCATCACCGTTCCCGTCACCGACCTGTGGATGCCCTTGAATGAAATTTCTGGTAGCACGGTCAGCGAAGCTGGCGGGCAAGTCCTCGGCAGCTTGACTGGCTTTGGTGATCCAAACGCGGCTCATGTTCCAGCCAGGCACGGCTACGGCTTGATATTCAATGGCGTCGATGAGCAAGTTAACCTCAGCAAGCTAAGCCTACCAACCGGCGGGAGCGCTCGGACGATCAGTGCTTGGATCAAGGTCCCTACGACCTCGCCGCCGGAGTTCCAGTCCTTCTTTTCCTACGGCCAGAATAACAATGGTCAGAGAATTACCTGCCGGGTCAATGCCGCGAACGGCGAGCTGCGTTTGGAGGTCCAGGGAGGCTTCATCATCGGCACCACATCGCTGAACGACAACCAGTGGCACCACGTCGCAATCAGGATCAGCGATCGCGACCTTAACGAGTCCACCAACGTCGATGAAACCGACCTCTTTGTCGACGGTGTGAAGGAGACCATCTCAAGCTCCGGCAGCCGCACGATCAATACCAATGGCGGCACCAGCGCCGAGATCGGAGGTGCTGGATTTGGCGCAAACTACAATTTCATTGGAACAGTCGACGAGCTACGTGTCTACTCTAGCGCCATCAGCGATCAGGCCATTCAAGACCTAGCCGAGGACGAAGACTCCACATTCGACGCGTGGGCCTACCGCTTTTTCGGGCCGTCGGCTCCCCTCGGAAATACGGATTCTGATTTCGATGGCATCCCATTGTTTGCTGAATTCGCCTTCGGAACTGATCCACACCGTCGAGATCTTGCCGTTCCGCACCCCAGTGTGCCGGTGGCATCTTCAGAACCAAGCTTCACCTATGCTCGGAGAACAACGGGCACGCATCGGCTGACTTACACCGTCGAAGTCTCAGATGATTTGGTCGAATGGGACCTGCCCTTCTCCGAGACCGTCCTCACTCCCCACCCAACTCTCGGTGAGGCCTTTGAAGAAGTCAGCGTTCTCCCTGTCATCGAAAGCGGTGAAGATCGACGGCGTTTCATGCGTGTCCAGCTCGACTCGGCTGAATAAAAAAACGTATTTTAGAAAATTCGCAATTGTGCAATAGCACAAAGTTAAGTATTGATCTCTCAAATGAGACATCTTCTCCCGATTCAACTAGTTGCTCTAGCCTTTGCACTCCTTCCTCTCACGGCAGAGGAGAAGCCTAATATCCTCGTCCTCTACTCCGATGATGCTGGATACGCCGACTTTGGCTTCCAAGCCGTAGCTGCTGAGGACATGAAGAAGCTTACCCCAAATATCGACAGGATCGCTAAAGAAGGGGCCACCTTTACGAACGCTTACATGAGCGGTTGCGTCTGTTCACCCTCACGCGCAGGCCTGATGACGGGGCGCTATCAAGGACGTTTCGGCTATGACAACAATCTCCCCCCAGGCACCAAGGACGGTCTTAGCTTGGAAGAAGACTTCGGAGCCAAACAACTCCAAAAATTGGGCTACAAAACCGGACTAATCGGCAAGTGGCACCTCGGCTATCCTGCCGAATTTCATCCCAACAAGCGCGGATTCGATTGGTTCTACGGGCTCCTGCAAGGTTCTCGACCCTACTTCGCTGTCAAATCAGCCTCGCCACATCGCGTCATCCAAGAGAATGGCAAAGCCACCGAGGAAACCGGCTACGTGACCGATCGTTTCGGCGACGCTGCTTGCCGCTTCATCAAGGAGTCCAAGGACAAGCCCTTCTTCCTCTTCGTCTCATTCACCGCTCCCCACGGCCCCCTTCAGGCCAAGCCCGAGCATTTGGAGAAACTGAAGGATATCCCTGAAGGAAAACGGCAGAAATTCGCAGGACTTGTGTTATCGCTGGACGAAAACGTCGGCAAGATCCTCGACTGCTTGAAAGAGCAAGGATTGGATGAGAATACCTTGGTGATCTTTACCAACGATAATGGAGGACAAACTCAACTGGGAGCCAACAACGGGCCATTGAGCGGCAAAAAAGGCACCTTACTTGAAGGCGGAGTGCGTGTTCCGTGGGCCATGCGCTACCCGAAAGTCATCAAGCCGGACACCACGATTGATGATCCAATCATCGCCCTCGACCTGGTCCCGACTTTCCTTGAACTGGCTGGCGGAGAGCCAGCCCCAGCGCTCGATGGCATTTCATTGGTCTCTCGGATCAAAGAAGGCGGCGAATCACTCAAGGAGCGCCCGCTCTTCTGGCGGCAACATGGCGAAGACGGCGAGCGAGCCATGCGACTCGGCAAATGGAAGCTCCATCACGATCGCGAGAAAAAGGCGGCACCTAAACTCTACGACCTGAGCAAGGACATCGGTGAGCAAAACGACCTCGCGGAGAAAGAGCCTGAACAATTGGCCAAAATGCTGCAACAACTTGACGCGTGGGAGACACAACTGCAAACGCCCCGCTGGGGACCGGGCAGCCCAAGCAAGAAGGGAAAAAAGGACAAGAAATAGGCCACATCCTATCCCAAGCTGGCCACTTTCAGCAAAGGAAGCTGGATTTTTCACTCAGCATCGCTAGCATTCAGGGATGGTGAAAGCACTCTGGTTGTTACTTATCTCGGTAACTTTTGCCGCCCTGCATGCTGAACCTCTTGTTGAGCTGAGAGGCTGCACGTTGATCGAAACCGATTGGGCCGATGGCGACAGCTTTCGGATAAAGACGGCCGACGGTGACGAGCACACTATCCGCCTTTACGGGGCCGACTGTCCTGAACTCATCATTGAGAGTGAGGCTGATCGACGCCGAATCACCAGCCAACAACGGTATTTTGGCCTCCACGGGAAGAGCCTCAAACTCGCTGATCCCGACAAGATAGTCCAACAGTTTGGGGAAAAGGCAAAAGCCTACACTGTCGCCTTTTTGCAGCGCCCTTTCACGGTCCATACGAGCTACGCTGACGCCATGGGGGACCCGCGTTTTAAGCGAATCTATGGGTTTGTCATCGACCAAGATGGGAAAGACTTGGCCAAGCACCTCGTTTCATCGGGTCTGGCCAGAGCTCATGGCGTCTACCGCAGCACCCACGACCGTAAATCCAAGTCCGATTATCAAGATCTCTTGAAGGACCACGAGATGTTCGCTAGCAAGCATGGGATCGGCATTTGGAAGCTGACCGATTGGTCAAAAATTCTCGAGGAACGCTTGAGTCATCGCCATCAAGAGCGGCAAATCCGCCAGGCCATCGGCGAGCTCCCGCTCGATGCTGATTTTAGAGTGAATATCAATAAGGCGTCGAAAGATTCCTTGATGAAACTCCCGGGAATCGGAGAGGTGATCGCACTCCGCATCATCGAACATCGCCCATACAAAAATCAACAAGAGCTATTAAAGGTTCCGGGAATCGGCTCGGGGATTTTCGAAGCGATCAGACCCTACCTGATCGAGCTCAAGTAATACCCTTGAGCGATTTTTTGATTCAACCAGGCGCAAGGAGGGACGCGAAACGCAGTGTGCCCGGCCCCATTCAAATCGCGAAGCGCATTCCAAATAGGACCGCATAGGCCCCCACTCCGATTTGGTTTATTGAATTGGGAGATGGCATGACGCTTGCGCAATGGTTCGCGCAGTAAATACACATTTCACCCAAGTTGCGCTCAATACTGAGCTCGCCTACCTCGGGGCATGAAATCAATTGCAGCCATTGCTCTCGTTTGCCTCACGTCTCTTGGATCAGTATTTTCACAAGGTGAGGCAGAGAAACGTCAGCTCGCCTTCAATCGAATTCCTCTCAAGGCCAGTGCCGACCATCAATACTATGTGCCTGCCAGCATCGATGGAAAATCCTTTGCCTTTCTGCTCGATACCGGTTGCGCTTATTCGACAGTCCTGACCGAGGGCTTCGCCAAGGAGCTGGGAGCCGAACTCGAACCCGCCGGCAGCTCATCCGGCATCGGCGGAGAAGTTGAGACCTTCACCTCGAATGTTGGCCAGATCCGATTCACCCCGCAACTTGCCTACAAGTTCAAAAATACCCACGTCCGAGCACTGCCGAACTTGGACGGAACCGACCTTGGAGAAATAAAAGTGCGAGGTCTCCTAGGAGCACAATCACTGTTCGCCATGCGAGCCGTTTTCGATACCGAGAGCACCTCTATTCTGGTTCCCCCGTCCGAGGCAAGTAAAGGAGCCTACTCCAAGGCCCTCAAATCCCAAGGGGCCCTCGTCCTGAGGCTCGCTAAGGGTGGCTACGCTTACCCGATGCTCAAGGTGAAGCTGAAAGACAAGGACTTGGTTTTCTTGGTCGATACCGGTGCAACCGTGAACACTCTCCAACCCGAAGTGGCCCGTGCCCTCAAGCTCAAGCCGATCGGAAAACCTCAAGACATCGTTGGCGGTGGCAAAAATGCAGCCAAGGGCGTTCGCAAAGTGAAAGTCGAAGGCCCTGTCTTCGATAACGTAGCCAAGCTGGAGTCCATCGAGTTTTATGTCGTCGAAACCATCGGCGACAAGCTAGTCGCAGATGGCGAAACCTACGGCGGCATCATTGGTGCGGGCTTTTTAAACAGCGTCCGCGCCAAGATCGACTTTTCCATCTACTCGCTGATCATTCCAACCAAGTAGGTCATACTCGCGATTTCTCGTCATCACGAAATAAGCCCCTCACTTGGGCTCGCCTAAGTGTTGCTTGAAGAAATCGAGCCTCCGACGCCGGGCGTAGGAGGTTTCCCCTGCTCCGTGGCCTCTGCCTGTCAGGATGATCAGCTCAAAGTCTTTATCGGCTTTTATCAGAGCATCTGCGACTTGCATGGTGGAAGCAGGGTCCACGTTGCGGTCGAGCTCACCAACAGTAAGCATCAGCTTTCCTTTTAACTTGTGAGCGTTGGTGACATTTGACTGTTGCTCGTAGTGAGGCCCGACAGGCCAGTCCATCCACTGCTCATTCCACCAGATCTTGTCCATCCGGTTATCGTGGCAACCGCAATCAGCTACGCCGGCCAAATAGAAGTCACCGTGGTGCAGTAAACCCGCTACCGTGCTCTGACCTCCTGCGGATCCGCCGTAAATCCCCACTCGCTCTACATCCATCCACGGGCGGGTTTTCGCCGCTTCCTTCATCCATTTGATCCGATCCGGAAATCCGGAGTCGACCAAGTTCTTGTAGGCGAATTTAGAGAACTTTGGGTCACGGTAAGCCGTTCCCAAGCCATCAATTTGCACCACCACAAATCCGAAGTCCGCATGCTCACTCGCTGCGCCATGCCATGGGTGGAAGCTCTTCGGCACGAAGGCACCATGTGGCCCGGCATAGATCTGTTCGAGAACCGGATATTTCTTACTGGGATCAAAGTTTGCCGGATAGTGAATCACCCCCCAGATATCAAATTCCCCGTTTCGATCCTTGCAGTGAAAGCGCTCCGGTAGACGAAATTCTGACTTAATTTCACAAGCCGCCAATTCGCTAATTAGCGAGCCATCCAGACTACTGCGAAGACGCCAAGTCGGTGGAGCATCCACCCGAGAACATTTATCAATGAAACGTGATCCATCGGGGGAAAGAATCACCTCATGAGTGCCATCTCCTTCAGTCAGCTTGATCAGGTTCTTTCCATCAAAGTCGACACGATAAGCGTGCAAATGATAGGGGTCTTGATCGGTCTCTTTGCCATTGGCTAGAAAGATAACTTGCCGCTTCTCCTCATCGACTTTGAGCACCTCGCGCAGGTGCCAATTTCCTTCACCCAGCTGAGATTTTACCCGATAAGTTTTCGCATCCAGCAAGTAAAGATGCCGCCAGCCGTCTCGATCAGAGCCCCATAACAGCTCATTGGTCCCAGGCAGATCGTATCGATAGGCAACGAATCCGTTGTGGATGTAACGCTCGTCTTTCTCCTCAAGCAAGATCGTTTGCTCACGCGTTTCGACATCGAGACCAATGATAACCTTGCGACCGAAACCTCGCTCCACGTATTCAAATTCGACTCTTCCACCGTTTTGTGTCCATTTCGCCCTTTGGGGCCAAAAGGGGTTCTGAACTAATTCTGGTTTGGGGAAAATTGGCTGGCGACCATCGATGAAAAAGACATGGGGCTCAGTCAACGTGACTTTGTCGCCAGGCTTGTCGTAGTGAAATGTATGCACCTTCGGCTGCACTTGGTCTTTCGGGCTGGATTCAACAAAAGTCACCTGCCGGTTCTGCCCCGGACGCACAAAATCGAGGATAAAACCCTGCCCGTCAGGCGACCACCTCGGGGCCCCGCTGTAGTGCCCCCCTTCAGGTGCTTTGCCTAATTGCTTAGCGGGCTTCCCGGGTGCGGTGAACGACACCACCCCTCCCTTCACTTCAACTTCCCCCGACTTTTTTGCCGTGAGCTTAACCGTCCCGTTTGAAGGATCTGACGCTGGCGGGGTAAAACCCGTTGCTTGGACTAGGGCAGCATCTCGATAGATCCACCAGCCGGAAAGGGGCTTCTTGAAGCTCAAGATGATACCTTCGGGGTTCACTTGAAAGTCACTGATACCGCGCAAGCCATGGCGCCACTTTTTACCTTCGGGCAAAATCTCACGGACGGCCTTTTCCAGTTTTGGCCAGATGTCCGTGCTGATGAACTCCTTCTTCTCGACGCTGTAGATATCCAGCCTCTCCCCGCCCTCCCTAGTTCTGACAAGAGCAATGTGCTTGCCATCCAGCGACCACAATGGCGAAACGTCTAGCTGATCAACTTGACCACGGACGTCCCAATAGGATTTCACCACGCGGTCTTGGAATTCCGCGGTTTCGCCAGCGCTGCAATCACAAGCAAGCAACAAGCTGCATGCGAGGGAGCCAAATTGTTTCCATAGTCTCATTCCCACAAGACGAGAGCAAACGCCCCCATCTTGCAACGGAATAGATGACTAGTTCACATCAAAGAGTGAAGAAACCGACTCCGCACCCGAAATTCGATTGATCGCCTCGCCCATGAGCGGAGCGATGGAGACCGCCTCGATTTTTTCACCGTAAGCCTGAGGGACGGAATCCGTCGTAATCACACGCTCGATCCGTGACTTCTTGATTCGTTCACGAGCCAAATCGCCTAAAATACCGTGCGAGACTCCTGCAAAGATACGCCCGGCACCTTGCTCATGGAGAATTTCAGCTGCGGCACAGAGAGTGCCTGCCGTCTCGGTCATGTCATCGACGAGCAGAATATCACGCCCCTCGACCAAACCAATCACGTTCATCGCCTCGACTTCCGTGGCGGAAACTCGGTGCTTGGCAACGATTGCCAACTCAGCGCCGAGAGCATCCGAATAGGCTCTGGCCATTTTAACCCCGCCCACATCGGGAGATACCACGGTGAGATTAGAAGAATCAGACACGTGATTTTCCTTCAAGTGCTTGATCAAAACCGGTGCCGCGTAAAGATGATCGACGGGGACATCGAAGAAGCCCTGGATCTGCGCCGCGTGAAGGTCCATCGTCAGAACGCGGTCAATCCCTGCTGCAGTCAGCAAGTTTGCCACTAGTTTTGCCGTAATTGGCACACGAGGCTGGTCCTTCCGATCTTGGCGGGCATAGCCAAAAAATGGCATCACAGCGGTGATTCGCTCCGCACTCGCGCGGCGAGCCGCATCCACCATCACGCAGAGTTCCATCAAGTTATGATTGGTCGGCGGGCAGCTCGGCTGGATCAGATAAACGTCCTGACCTCGGATATTTTCGTTGATTTTGACGAAGCTTTCGCCGTCAGGAAAAGCTGTGACCGTGACGTCAGTCAGACGGGTCCCCAATGACTGGGCAATGTTCTCGGCAAGGACTCGGTGAGCGGATCCGCTAATGATTTTCATAGGTAATCAGGAAAGAGACTTCGTTTTCAGTGGTGAAGTGGGTGATTCTTGACAGGCTCGCGTCATTAAACAAATCTTTCCGAGTCTTTTTTTACCCCCAACTCCCTCCGAAGACCAAATTCATCATGCCAGCTAGCAGCTCACCACTCTCCTCGACCAAGAACTTCTCTTCTTGGCTGCGGGGCAACACCGACAAAGCCGGCGGCATCCTGATCACGCTCATCGCCCTTCTTTTCTTCTACTTCTTCCTCCCGCTCTATGGCCCGATGTTGGCGAAATCCGTCTTCGGGTGGATGGAGGACGCTTGGAACGGAGAGACCAACTACGAGCACGGATACCTAGTGCCGGTGATGATGATCCTGATGATCGCCTCGGTTCGCAAGGACCTAGCAAAGATCGAGACCAAGCCGGATGCCCGCGGCCTCCTTCTGATTGTGATTGGCGCCCTCTTTTACGTTGCCGCTTATCGGACCTTGCAGGCTAGGGTCGCGGTTGGCTCATTTCCATTCGTCCTGCTCGGGGCCTGCTGGTGCTTCTGGGGCTGGGAGATGGCTAAGAAACTCGCTTACCCCATCTTCTTCATCGGCCTCGCGATCCCCCTCCCTTCATTCCAGCAGAGCACCGTCCCCCTGCAAGTCATGGCGACCAATGGTGCGCAGTGGATTAGCGGCGTTTTTGGCACCCCCACGATCATCCAGGGCACCGAGATCAAGCCCGTTAGCGGAGCTTGGCAATCGCTTGAGGTGGCCGGAGGTTGCAGTGGCATTCGCTCGCTCATGGCACTCATCATGATCTCGGCCACGTGGGCCTTCCTCGCCCGTGACCTCAGCCTATGGAAGCGCGGCATTTTGCTGCTCGCTGCTGTTCCTCTTGCCGTTATTGGCAACATGCTTCGCGTCGGCAGCATCTGCATCATGGCGGACCATGCGGGTTACGAATTTGCCGCAGGCACTTGGCACGACTGGTCCGGCCTGTTCCTCTTCTACCCCATCTCTCTCGCCCTCCTTTTCCTCACGCACTCACTCTTGAAGGGCGAGATGCCCTTCTTCTCCAAGCGCAAACGTAAGGTTGTCGTGCGCAGCTCCAGCCAAGCCTAACATGAAAAATCGCCCCTTTATCTACGTCCCTTTGGCGATCATTCTGCTCTTAGGCAGTATTTTCATTCTTCCTCAAAGGGGGAAATCCGCAGGCTCCGCCGTGGAGGTGGCCCCGAGGGAAATGAAGCTACCCATGTATCTCGGCAAGTGGCGGGGCAAACCCCAAGTCGAGAGCGACGACGAGCGCCGCATCCTCAGCAGTGACACTCGCTTCGCCAAAGCCATTTACATGCGCCAGCGCGGTAACATCGTCCCTATCTACGACGTCATCACTGCCTCTATCGTCCTCTCCGGCTCTGACTTAAACAATTCGATCCACCGCCCCGAGCGCTGCCTCCCGGCACAGGGCCATTACAACCTCAAGTCCACTTCCTTCAGGCTCACCTTGAGTGACGACCACGAGATTCCGGTCCGGCGCCTCAGCACCTTGGTCAAACTCGGTGGTAAAAGCTCTGGCGACGAACCTGAAGATGGGGCGGCTCCGCCGAAAGTCGTCAAAACGCTCACTTATTACTTCTTTGTCGGCAACAACAGCATCACTCATAGTCACTACGAGCGCACGCTGATCGATATGAAAGACCGACTGTTCTACGGCCGCGATCAGCGCTGGGCCTACGTTCAGCTGGGCATTCATTACGATGACCCCGAGCTCGGCTTTTTCCTCACCGAAGAACAGGCTGACGAGGCGGCCAAGGAACTTCTCAAGAAGCTCGTCCCTCGGATCATCAATTGGGATCAGGTCGAGCACATCGACCCCTCGACTTGATTATCTCAAGTGCGCCGCTTCAAGCGAGCGATCAAAGTCGGTGCGACCCCAGTGACGAAAGTCGTCCCCACCAGCGATAATACCATGCCGATGAACATGCGGGTGGTCATTGCTTCATCGAGGATTAGCCAGCCCCAAAAGACCCCAAAAATGGGGATTAGAAAGGCCACCGATGTGGCAGAAGTCGGCCCGACTCGTTGCAGGAGGCCAAAAAATAGAACGAAGGCAAAGCCGGTGCAGACCGCCGCGAGCAGTATCGCGCACCACCAGGCAGTCGCGCTAGGCATCAGTTCCGGCGCATTGATCGCACCGAGGGGCACCAACAGCAAGCTAGCACCGATGAGGCTGCCCACCGATGCAATCTTCGGTTTGAGGTGGGTGAGGTAGCGCTTGATGAAGCTCGCGCCATATCCGTAAAGCACACAGGCCAGAACTGCCGCGCATACCGCCAGCCCACTACCGCCAACATCAAAATTCAATTTGTCGCCAATCAGAACAATCAGCCCAACCAACCCCAAGAGCAGCCCAAAAATCCGAGCCCTCCCCAAAGGTTCACCCAGCCATAC
Organism: uncultured Verrucomicrobiales bacterium; assembly: GCA_964021555.1. Lineage (GTDB taxonomy): Bacteria > Verrucomicrobiota > Verrucomicrobiia > Verrucomicrobiales > Akkermansiaceae > CAXIBU01. The sequence continues at coordinate 12,692 of CAXIBU010000009.1, forward strand.
CGCCGCAATTACCGCACTGAATAATGGCACAGAACCATTCATCAAGGACGTGAAACCAGCACTCAGGTGCAAAGTGGCGTAGGATAAGAGAACAAAGGGAAGCCCGGAGCTGAAGAGCCCTGAAAGACTGAGCGGCAGCCAATTCTGCCAAGCACTCACGCGCGCCTCCCTATCTCTCAGGATGGGTAACAAACACAAGGCCCCTAGACCCATTCTCACTCCAATCAATCCCCATGGGCCAAATTCAGGGGTCGCGACCCTCATTAATAAAAAAGATGACCCCCAAATACCGGCCAGTAAAATAAGAATGAAAAAGTCGCTGGCTCGCATGGCATTTCCCTCAGCCATCCAGAACCAACTGTCAAGCCACCGTTCAGACGGGAGTGGTCCAGAACCAGAGCAGAACAAAACTCACAAACAGCCCCGTGAAGAAGACCGCACTCAGCAGCCAGCCCAACCAATCGAGCTTGCGGTGCTCCGCAAAACCTTCAGGACAACAGAAGCAAAGCCACCATAGACCAATATTAACGACAGGCACTAGTTCCAGCAAGATCCACCAAGGGCGGATCCCGAGGTTCTTCAGCCGTGCCAATCTAAGAAAAATCGGGATGGTAAAAAACAACAAGAAGCTCGTCGTCACAAGCGCCCAGCCGGCCAGTCCCACTTCCCCCTGATCCGCGATGAGCTCAGGCTCAATCAATTTTATCCCCGCAGCGAAAACCGTGAAGGCAGCGATCGAAGCAATCACAGGCCCCGCCCACACCCAAGCTCGCCCCCTTCCTCCAAGGGTATTCCCCGAGTAAAAAGCCGGCTTTGGAATATAGGCCGGAGCTAGTTCGTGGGACATCGTCGTATTCTCCAACGGTGCCATTGTTGCCTGGCTATTCAGCTCACTTTCGAAGAAGGGTAACCAATTCTCCAAGCCCTCCCTCCAAACCAAAGTATCATGGCTGATCCTTCCCTCCTTTTGACGCAATTTCACTTCCCGCTCAGTGAACGGTCCTTCCGCCTGCGCACTGTCGCTCATGTGATACCACGACCTCATCGAATCAACTCCAGAGCCGCCCTCTCGTCATCACTAAGTTCCACCGCACGACCATCGGCCCCTAACTTGACCGTGACCATCTGCCCTCTGGCAGCCAGACATTCTCCAGACCACACTTCAAAAGACCAGTCGATTGAGCGCTTGCCGAGCTCTGCAATCCCCAGCCGAACTTCAATTACATCACCATAACGAACCGGCGCTAGATAATCGCAATTCACATTCACACGCGGCCAGCCGCCACCGTCTACAGGCATCACGGCGATCGCCTTTTCCTCGAGGCATGCATGTTCTGCATCCTCCGCCCATTTTAAAATTTCAGTAAAATGCACGACACCCGCCGCATCGGTCTGCGAGAACCGAGCGCGCGTTGTGTAGGTGAAGGGACACTTTACCATCTGCCTTAGCTAGGCACGGCCTCCCCCCTGATGGCAAGCGCGGAATCCTTCCTTACGCCTTCTCAGACAAGCGCCGGACTGACCACCAGCTAGCCGTCACCGCAAGGAAAACCCCGCCAATGACATCAGGAATCACGTGCTGCCGCAGCGACATTGCCGACCAACAGATTGCTAGAGCCCATAGAACCCCACCAAGCCCGACCAGCGGGCTCACTCTTAGCCAGAAAAAGGCGGATAGAGTCGCCAACGAGACATGCAAAGAAGGGAAGGCATTCCGAGGTTGATCGAAACTAATGAAGAAGTGATAGGCCGCCGGCATTTCAAAACCCTCAAGAACAGCGCGATCAATCGCCGTCGGCAGAAAGGCGAAGAATAGGAAAGAGACGGTGGCAATCCAAAAGGCCGAACGGATGAAAAGCAGATAGTCTTTATCCCGCACCGTCAACCCCGCCAAAGGAACCATCACGAAGTAACTTAAATAGGGCCACGTCGCCATCGGTCGGATAGACACCCAACGGTCTTCCCAGCCTGTCTGTAACCACCAAACTTCCCGAAAATTAACATACTGAAGTGAAAAATACCCCGCAGTGAGCCAGAGAAACACCCCCAACCCCGGTAGCAAGCGCACTCGAAGGCGCTCTCTTAGATCATTCATCCGCGCATCCCCCGCCGGATCTCTCCAATGAGCTGAAGCCAGATCGCATCGGAGATAGGGACCGTCTTACCTCCCACTTTCTCTTGGATCGATTGACGCCGCTCACTGAGCTCAAAGTAGAGCCCATGCAGGAAAAATTCGCTGACATCGCCACCGCCCGGAGTCGCCCAAGGCTTACCTGCCACCTCTTCAACGAGCGCGTCCAGCACTCGACTGATTCCCTTTTCGTCGAGCGCTAGTCCAAGCTCGGCAGCTCCTGAGCCGTAGTCGACAATGACTTTGCGCATGTATTCAACCAATCCCAACAACTCTTCAGAGGTCGGGATCGTTGAGCGCTTTTCAAATGGCAGAGGAGGTAAGGAATCAAACATCACAGCGAGCGTTGACACCGATCAGAAGAATAACAAGTCAATCGCGTCAACAAAGATTTCAGACCTTGCCATCACTTACTCAATCCCATATTTGAATGACATGTCAGCTCCGTGCTCACCAAAAGATCAGATCGGCGGAATCATCTACCTCCCTCGCCTTTGCGATAAAATCCGGCTTTTCGAAAAAGGCGAACTTCCGGAGGACTACCACGCTAACCTAGGCCACGGAATGGACCGCTGGACCTGCGAATTTCTCGGGGTCAATTACGAGGACCTCGCCGCTGAGGTTCGCAAAGGTGCTACCGACGATGAAATTCTTGAATGGTGCCAAGACAACGGCAAATCCCGCCCCGACTATGAATACGAGTGGTGGGTCTCCTACATGACCAACCGGGGTTTCCGCGACGACCTGAGTGAGAGACTAGCCGAGAGAAAGCAAGAAGCCGGATGGGCTGACCGTAATGACATCCAGTCCTTCATGGACTATCTCGACGCCGATGAAGGGCGCGGAACTTACTAACAAAATTTACCAATGAAGCTATTTATCACTCTGGCAGCCTGCCTGCTCAATCTCTCGACCCTCAGCGCTGCCGAAAAGCCTAATATCCTTTTCATCTTTGCTGATGACTTCGCCTACGACTGCGTCGGCTTCAATGGCAATTCAGAAGTCAAAACGCCTAATTTGGATCGTCTCGCCAAGCGCAGCACGCGCTTCACTCACGCTTACAATCCCGGCGGTTGGCATGGGGCGATCTGCATGGCTAGCCGCGCTATGTTGATGAGTGGCAAACAGCTGTGGCCTGCTCAGAAATTGAATCATAAGGAAATGCTTCAGCAGCGCGAGTTCTTCCCTCAGCGCATGCAAGACCAGGGCTACCAAACTTTCTACACTGGCAAATGGCACGTCGGAAAAGACAGCGTCTGCCAGTCCGCCTGGGTCAATGCACGCAACATCCGCCCAGGCATGCCCAAGCCAGTCAATCAGGATCAATACAATCGCACCTTCAAAGAGGGAGATGATACCTGGTCCCCAACCGACAAATCACAAGGTGGCTTCTGGAAAGGCGGCACCCACTGGAGCGAAGTGATCCCCCAGGACAGCGCCGAATTTTTCAAGCAAGTGAAGGACAAGGAGAATCCTTTCTGCATGATGCTCGCCTTCAATGCCCCGCACGACCCTCGTCAATCCCCTCAAGAATTCCTCGATCTCTACGATGTCGACAAAATTAAGGTCCCGGAGAATTTCGTCCCAACCTATCCTTGGAACTTCGGCGACCGCAAAGTCCGCGATGAGAGACTCGCACCATTCCCAAGAACCGAACGCTCCATCCAAGTCAACCGACTCGAATACTATGCCCTTATTTCCCACACCGATGCTCAGGTCGGTAAGATCCTCGATCAATTGGATGCTTCAGGGAAAGCTGACAACACCATCATCATTTTCACCGCCGATCACGGCTTAGCCTGCGGCCATCACGGCTTGCTCGGCAAACAAAACCAGCACGACCCTTCAATTCGCGTGCCTTTCATCATCGCAGGACCAGGCATTCCCGAGGGCATCTCGATCAGCAAGCCAATCTACTTGCAAGACGCCATGGCCACCTGCTTGGACATCGCCGGCAGTGAGGTTGAAACTGACTTCCAGAGCATTCTTCCCCTGATCAAAGATCCAGAAATCAAACCCCGTCCTTACATCACTAATGCCTATCGCAAGCACCAGCGGATGATCATTAAGGACGGCTACAAACTCATCCTCTACCCCCAGGTCGATGTCACTCTGCTCTACAACATGGAGGAGGACCCACTCGAAATGAACAATCTCGCGGAAGATCCTGCTCAAGCAGAGAAGATAAAGACACTTCGCGGGCTTCTCATCGCAGACATGAAGCAGGCAGGCGATCCTCTCCAGCTCGATTAGATAGACTCTACCAACCAGCCAGCTCTTCCAGCGGGTAGGTCCAGATCTCGCTGAAAGTCGGATGGTAGTGCGGCATCCTTGCGACCGCTTCTGCTCTTGCGTCCAAGCTGATCGCGACGACCATCTCGTGGATCAATTCGCACGCGTGCGGCCCCGAAATGGCAGCACCAACTAGTCTTCGCTCGGGCCCCACTGCAATCAGCTTGGCAAGGCCGTGCTCCGTCGCCTCTAAAAGTCCGCGTCCAGAGTCATCGAAACGGTGGCTCGCCACGTAAACTTCCGCGAACTGCTCACGGGCCTCGGCTTCCATCATGCCAACCTGCGCAATCTCAGGGTGAGAGAATACACCGACCAGTGGCACTTGGGGAACGACTCGGCTTGGCTCAGCCTCGCGCCCTAATGATTGCGCCACATAACGTCCCGCCCGCTCGCCATCGACTACCGCTCGGTGCAATATCTCGGAACCTTTGACCACGTCACCAGCTGCCAGAATGTTAGCTACCGAGGTGCACTGATTTTCATCCACTTGCAGCCCCTTGTCTGGATCTTGGAGTCCGCACTTTTCAAGCTCCAAACCCGTCACCGCAGGTTTACGACCAATTGCGATGATCAACTTCTCCGCCGTGCGCCACCCGCCAGCGCTCAGCCACTCAACTCCATCTCCACCAGCTCTAACTTGATCCATGCTCGTCTCGAGCAGCAAATCAATCCCCTGCTCTTGAGTCGATGCCTGAACTTCGAGGGCCGCATCCTCGTCAAATGCCGTCAAAATTCGACCACTTCGCTGCACAATCGTCACATCGACCCCTAGCGCCTTCATCATGTGACCACACTCCACCCCAATGATCCCAGCGCCCAATATCACCACCGACTTGGGAAGTTCCTCCATCACCAAGGTCTCGTCGCTCGTCCAATAATCGATCTCATCCAGTCCGGGGATATCTGGAATCGCCACTTCGGACCCGGTTGCAATCAGCGCATACGCAAATTCCAGCTCCTCTCCAGCTCTCTCACCACCAGTAATGACAAGTTGTTTCGGCCCAGTAAAGCATACCGCCGACCGAATCAGCTCAAAGTCACCCGACTTCAAACCATCTTCCCGATAAGACTGAAAGTCATCAATGAGCACATCCTTACGCGTCCGAAATTTCTCCCAATCGATTGCAATCTCCCCCGTCGAATAACCAAATCGGCCCGACTCGCGCGCCTCCCGCACCCGATTGGCCCCCGCAATCAGGCCCTTGCTTGGCATGCAGCCCTTATTGATGCATAGCCCTCCCAAGGTCTCAGCCGAATCAAATACCACAACCTCAAGTCCACACGCAGAAGCCGCATTTGCCGCCGAATACCCGGCACTACCTCCACCAATAATCACAAAATCGACTTTCTTCATTCCTTAACCTACCGAGAGGAAACAGGAGATCAAATGTCATTCTGATGCCGATGAGGAAAAATGACTGTTAGGGCATCCCTGTGAAGAGTCGATCAAGAGCTGTCTCAATCTCGGGTAGTCGATCTTTGCATTGTGGCGCTTATCCACTGGAATTTCTGGGACAACCATAATTCTACCAACTCCAAATTCGGCCAAGGCTTTTAATAGCTCCTCATGATCGATCTCGCCCCGCTCAGCCTGAACCACAAGGCACGGTTCCCCGTCTGACTCCACTAGAGCGCATCGATCAATCGTCAAATACTCCATTGCCAGGCACTCAGGTCCCAGAGGATAGAGTCGTTCTCCATGATTCCCCCTAACAGCGGCGGAACAACGACCTTGCAGCCAAAGACGACCCTCGGCATCCAAGCACGCCGCATCACCCGTCCGGTGCCAGACCTCGCCTCCGCAGTGGATCTTGTTTTCCGCATCCCCTTCGCCGTTCAAGTAGCCCTTCAGCACATGCTCGCCAGCGACGATCACCTCACCGACTGCATCTGCCTCCAAAGTCATGGCTTCAAGAGCAACCTCGTCCACTTCAGGAATCAATTCACCACTCTGGTCACGAATGATTCGTAAGCTAATTTCATCGACCGGGCGGCCTGCCAGTAAACCACCTCCAGCGGCCATCTTCTTTCGGTCAAATTCGCTTACCAATCGCCAATCTTGGTGAGCGATCGGCTCGGCTTCGGTTGAGCCGTAGACCGCAATTACTCGCATTTCAGACGAGGCAGCACACAGCGCATCCAACAGTCGGGGAAAGACTGGCGCTCCTCCAGTATAGATTGACTGAAATTCAGGCAAAAGGCCATCCTCCAACATGGTTTGGAAGAAGGCGGGCGACGCAGCACAGCGCCCGACTGAGTGAACTCGGCACTGCTTCGACAGCGCAAGCGAATCCGCCCTAGCGGGATATCGAAGGTCAGTATCTGCCAGAACAGACGTCATACCCGAGGCCAGATTTGCCAGCGTAAAGACCGGCAAAGTCACCAGATCAACCTGCGCATCCGCATGATCCAGAGAGCGAGCCAGAGCCTTATGTTGAGCTAGCAAGAAGGCATGACTCCGAACCGCCGCCTTCGGCACCCCCGTGCTCCCGCTCGTAAATGTGATTAGTGCGCCGTCATTTGCCTGTCGCGCGACTGGCGAAAACGCCGCCACTGGCTCCTCTTGAATCCTTCGGCTAAACGGCACGAAACCGCTAGTATGAAAGCGAAGCCGGACCCGACGCAACGACGACAATTTCAGCCGCAGTAAATGTGCCCTTCCCGATCCGATAAACGCCACAGGATTGGTCAATTCCATGCACTGATTCAGGAACTGACTATCTGCCGAAGGATCCAAAATCATCACCTCAAGCCCAGCGTGAAAACAAGCAAGTAAACGAACGTAAAAGCCCGGAGTAACTGGCTCCAATAGCAAGACACGGTCGCCAGGGCTCAAGCCTGTCTCCTGCAACTGCCTTGAAGTGCCACAGGTTAATCCCAGCAACTGCGCAAAGCTCAATTCATTCTCAGGGCCGATCAATGCCGCCCTGTCGGGATGGCGCTCAGCACTTTCAAACAGTGATTGAACCAAATTCATAGCGCACTCTGAGAATGAACCATGAGACCATATCGCCGGAATACCCTCGCATCGAAGCGCTGGGTAATCCGAAGCGAACTATTATCTTCGTGCTGTAGCGCATGAATCGCTTCATCATATCCCTTGGCCTTGGCCCGACGCTGCGCTTCACCTACCAGATAGGTCCCAATACCAGCGAGCCCTCGCTCATTCTTCGAAGCTAAGGTTTTAACAATCAGAGCAGGTCTCCTCCCCGCTTTCAACGCCAAGAGGTCTGGCATGCAAAAAAGATAAGCGACCAATTCACCGTCGACCTCTGCCATTAGCACGAGTTCTTCATCGACCGAATCACGAGCATCGAGGTATCCCCCGACAAACGCCTCTTCAGAAAGAGGAACATAGAGAAAGTTATTGGCAAAACTCTCAAGGCTCAGTCGATAGATCGACTGGAGCTCAGCTTCGAACTGGCCGATATCAAGTGACCGAACCTCCACCCCTTGATACGCCAATCGTTTCTCAAGACGTGAAAAATCTGGCAAATCCTTACTCAATTCGACGACCGATGACGAGTAGGAAGATAACATCTCAAACCCTGCATCGATAAAAACCTGCAATAGCTCAGGCGCTTCGTAGGGCTCCATCAGAAACGGCGCACGCCCATCAGATTCCAAGATCAAACGATGCTTGCGCCAGGTATTCCCATTCATCGGCCCCACAACCCACGCACGGCCTTGCTCGCGATGAAGATATTCGGTGCATTTGTTTAGAAATTCGGCGGCTCCCGGCGCGGCAAATTCGCACGCACCCACGCTACCGAGTCGCTCACCCCGAAAGACCGGCGTATCCGTCCACCAGAGACCAGCACGACATTCTTCATCCTCCACTACCGCATCGGCTCCCTGGGCAAAGATAGGCAACATCCAATCTTCGGGTGATACGTCATAAGCGAAGGTGAATTTCATAGCGGTAGGATGAGAAGTAACAGAACTGACGCCACCGAAGCAAGCACCCCAAGCTTGGCCCATTGATAAAAAACGACTTCATCCGGCCCACGCCTCCATCTGAAATAAATGAATGATGTCACCAAAGAAATCCCCAAAGGGGCCAAGCAGTAAATGGCGGGAACCTCAACAAACAGGGCGGGAATCATGGTCAAGGCAGATAAAACTAGCCCCTTAAGCCATGACGAACTGCCCCTCCCCAAATGACTTTGTGTGCCAACATGCAGCATACCAATGATGATCGAGAGAACGGCAATGAAACCGAACTCCCCCGAGTCTCGACCCAGCTGTCCAAGCTGACTTAAGGTCAGCCAGAACAAGGACGGGATTGCGATGAAGAAAATCACATCAAGCGAGTGCTGAACTCGTTCTACGGATTTCATTCGGCATTGAGCCCACAAATGACGCCCGAACAAGACGAGGGTAGCGATCAGGCAAAATACCCCTCCCATGCTCGCTGCAGCGAAACCGAACAGTAGCGCACAAAGAAGCGCTCCGCCGTCAAACGTATGTCGTCTGCGTGTCCCCAATAATAGGGCCAGCAACCCAAGGAGTATGCCCAAACGCCATAGTAATGAGAAGGATTCCAGCCCGAGGTAGTAATCAAGCAACAAAAAGCTACCGATCGGGATGAGTAGGTTATCCATCCCCCTACCCGAGGCACCTTCGACTGCCGTTGTAAAAAGCGACACCGTCAAGGCAACCAGACCAATGTGAAGCAAGTCGTAGTCGCTCCAGATCAGCAAGGGCACAGCGGTGCACATCAGCGCGGTGACATAGAAAGCGCAAGAACCTTCGACACTCTTGCGGCCAGCACGTGTTTGATAAAGGCGTTTACCGAAACGACTTCCCGCGATGGCCCCGGCGGTATCCGCCAAGCTGAGCAAAAGCAGCGAGATCACATAGATTAATGGCTTTTCGAAACCCAAGGTAAAGATCCACGCCACCGCGACCGGAAATAGGAGCTCACCCACCGACACACGCTCCACTGAGAATAGCGCGGCTCCCGCCGATGCCTTCCAAGGTGATAGACGCAGCAGCAGTAACGAAACCACCGCGACTACCGCCAGGACCTGAACAGGAATCACAGAGTCAAAAACGAATGGGAAAGAAATGCAAACCAAGCCCATGCCTAGGTGAACCAACTTTCGAGACGCCTCGGCACTCAGCAGCCCCCTGCGCAACCCCAATGCTGCTAGGACACTGAGCGCCAACAAGAAGCTCAGTGCGATACCGATGAGCAACCACGAGTTCATTTAATCACTTCTTCGATCACGAATCTTGAATAGAAAAATGCCTTATCGCCAGCCAGCAGCTCCGCCGCTTGTTCATCTAAGGAACGCAAATCTCCGCTCATCGTTGATGGCCGTGAACGAGGGGCCAACATATTCCAGTAAGCCAATCGGGCACCGTTGGAGCTGGCAGCATGAATTTTCCTGAGCAAAGCCTCCGTATTCGCCTCCGACATGTATTCAAAGATGTCACTGAGGTTATAAGCATCGAACTCGATATCGGCACCCTCTATAACGGCCTCCAAAGGCTGCGCTTCGATACGAAGTCGGTCGAGATTCTGACGAATCCGATCGTAATTTTCTTCTCTCAGCGCATGCGGTAAAGAGCTCCCATACCGACCTTTAAGAATCCACCTCAAGTAAGGGTTCTCCGAGGGATCAAGTTCAATGAGTGCATGCTTGGTTCGCTCTAAAATCCGATCCGCCACCGAGCCTTCAACATATTTGAAAAAAGCCGGATCTCGGCCCAACCGCCCCATCACAAAACGGGAAAAGAAAATCCTGAATAGCAAACGCCAGCGCCAGGTGTCCCACCTGTCTCGGTAAAACTTTTCTCTCTCTTCTCTTGATCGCGACTCGAGCAGTTGATCGATCCGACTCACCGAATGAACCCATGGCAAAAGTCGATCTCTGAACTTGGAGAAATATGCTTCGAATTTCCCCACTCGACCAAAGCCGACTTGAATCTGCTCTGAATACTGATCCCAATAAGCCCGCGTCTCATCATCCAGCTCTGGAACACAGCGCCGATACAGGGGCTCCCGGTCACCAGGGTGCTCACCAAGCAAGACCAAAAAATCGCGATACTCAAGGACGCGATAGGCGGCGAGGCGCAAGCGAATGCAAGCAATCTGAGCAGGGTTGAGCTCGGCGATGGTGACCGAAGCCGCGCCCGCAGCAAGAAGCGAAAAGGAATTATCCCCAGCCGAACCAATGCTCAAGCAGTGCCGCCCCTTGGGATCGAGGGCCTGAATTAAAATATCCGCGTCTTCCCAACAGTTCGCATAACGAACCTGGTCAAATTTGGCGCGATCTTGGATTTCTGATTTCAAGGCACCTTTGTTATGATTTTGATCTGACCGGTGCGACCATTCATTTCGACCTCGTCTCCGGTCTTCAGTCTGGATGTCACGTTGGGAACGGAAACAATGCAGGGCAATTGAAGCTCCCGTGACACGATCGCCGAGTGTGATAACAGTGATCCACGCTCCACCAGCAACCCCGAAGCCGCCGGAAACAAAACCACCCAACCAGGATCCGTCTGTTGAGCCACTAAGATCTCACCTTCAAGAATGGTTGCATTTCGAGGGTTCTCTACGACCCGAACCAATCCCCTCACCACTCCCGGACAGGCCCCGGTTCCCTTGAGCTCACCCTCGGTCACGATAGCTTCCGAGCTCAGCTCCTCAAGAACAGTGCGATCAGTGATCTCGCCCCGACTGGCAAATCGATCAGGTGGCGCGGTGAAGCCAGCCTCACGCGTGATCCGCTTTTCCACTCTGTCACGGAAGTCTTCTGTCTTGCCATCCTCAAAGGCGCTCAGGAGCTCCGCTAGCTTGAGGTAAAAGACGTCCGTGGGTTCCTTTAATCGACGCTCCGATTGAAGGCGGAATCCAAGCTGAACCATGATCTGACGGACTCGACCAAAAAGTCGCGTCCGCTCAAATCTTAGATTCTCACGGTTCATCACCCGTAATCTGGCTTGATCCCTGACCCATCGAAAAATTCGCCCCTTGAGGCCGCGCAGCGCTTCTCCCTCATCCACCGAGTTCGGTTGGTTCTCATCTTCGACCACTCTCACTGGACCTTTAACAATCCGAGCTGCCATACTGCCAATCCCAGAGAGCAAGCTATGAGGATCATCGGTGACGCTTGGCGACTCGAGCTTAAGCTCTTCGAGGCATCGGTCGCCAAAGTCAGCTAGGTATTGATCAAAGGCCTCGGCAAGCTCAGGCCGCTCTCGCAGCGCCCTGAGTTTTACTGCGGTATCCGTGTCGCGGTCGTTCAAAGCGGCCACCAGCTCATGATCGCGTGCTGCCATCTCCGCCATCACTTTGATCCGCCTCGGGGGCTCCGCGCTGATGATGTCACCTGAATCCAACAAGAGCTCATTCTGTAAACTCCGATCCCCTAACCACTTTTCACACAGCGAACCCAAGAGTCCGCAAAAGATCATCGCAAAAAAGTCGTTTACCAAAGGAGCATCCCAGCGCTTGAGCAATTGCGACTCTAGTTCAAAGTAGTGATCGACCAGCTCTCGACCGCTCATATTTTCCAGCGGATTTTCATTCGATGATAGCGCCTTTTCCAGACGCCGGTGAAAGAGGATCGTTTGGCTCGGAAGTGCTCGATAATTTCTTACCAGTCCACCTAGTGTCCGGCAGACGGCCAGCGCATCATCTACCTTGCCTTGTCTCGTGGAAGCAACGATCTCATCGACGATTTCATTCGGCATGGGGACCTTGACTCCCATCATTTGCTCCATGAATCCACGATTCATCGAAAACCCTGGCAACATCGCCAACACCCGATACCAGCTGTTTAAGTTATAATAAACATGACCTCGGATGTGGCCCAGCATCTGACAAAATACCTGATCATTCTGATCGATGACTTTCTGAGGCACCGCTAGTAGTTTACAAAATTCGCGGTAAGCATGCTCATAGATGCGCTCCGCAAAACTGAAAGTCAGTGGAGACGTAATCCCCGAATAGCTCTCTGCTATGTTGCTATTATCCCAGATCACCAGCGGTTCCTTTGATTGGGCATCAGCCGGCAAGTTGGTGATTGGTCGACTTTGCAACAAATACAGCACACCGTCTTCGATGGCCCACTCAATGTCTTGAGGTGAGCCAAAATGCCGCTCGCAAGCTCTGGCTAGTTCCGCGACTTCCCGAATTTGCCCGGAACTCAAGGACGGCATCCGCCGAAGCTGCGGCCCAACTTGCTCAGCTCGCACCCCTTCTTCAGAATCCGAATCCGGAACGTGCTGGATAGCCTTGTCTGCCAACTGTTCCTCATGAATCTCCCCCTCAAGACTGATCCGCCACAGATCGGCATCCGCCTCACCAGAGACCAAAGCGCTACCCAGCCCCCACAGGGCCGAGATCACCGCCACATCGCGCGCTCCATTTACGGGATCGGCACTAAATGCCACTCCGCTCACTTGAGGACGGAGCATCTTCTGCACGATGGCACTTGGCGCATGCGTCTCAGCGATGGCTCGACTCCCCTGATAGGCTTTCAGATGCTCAGAGTCACCGCTTCGATGGACTTGCTCAACCCTCTCGATCACTTGATCCGGCTTCACGTTGAGATAGGTCGAATACTGGCCTGCAAAGGAATTTTCACTACCATCTTCGCCTCTAGCAGATGATCTAACAGCGAAAGTCGTAGCATCCAGCGAGTGCACTGCCTCCATCACGGCATCGACCGAATACTCTCCCGTCGCAGTTACGACAAACCACCCAGGCACCCGACACCAGGGCTGATCCAACTTGGCTAGCGCCGAAGCCTTACCGCCGAGCTCCTCGCTCGTAACATGGTCCGTGGGACGAATGATCATCTTAAAAGAAATAGAGGTAAAAGGCCTAAGCCCAAATAAAGAATCAATGTCCACACACCTGAAACCAGCTCAAACTGTTTCGATGTCGCCTTTTCCCACCCGGCCCGGATCCACATTCCCCACAGAAAAACCAGTGCTAACATCCCAGCTAAAACTACCGAGAATCCGATCATCCACGCGGCAGCAATGGCAAATGCGGCAGTCGTCAACATAGCAAAAATCCAAACCAAGGAGGCATTTTTAAGCCCCCACAGGCGACTGTAGGTCGGCACCCCCTCCTCCTCAGCCTCTGGCTGGCGAAGTTTTCTCCCCACTTCAATCACAATCCCGTTGAAGAAACTTGCTCCCAAGAACAGCCCTAATCCAAGCCATGGTTTTCGTCCTTCGGGAAGCCAATGACAGGCCGTCGCGAAAAAGTCGACGATTGGCATGATCAACATGTGAGTCCAAAGGTAAGTGATGGGCCGTGCCTTCAACCAATCTCTGGCAAAAAATTCCACGCTCATCAGCGCGAGGTAGGCCCATGCAATGGCAAGAACCACTAACAGCCACGGCTCCAGGAACCAGGCCATCAGCGCCTGAACCAACGCGCCCAGAGCGAACAGAACACCTAGTTCGCGTAACTGAATTAGACCACGCGGCACTGGCCGATAAGGGCGGAATTTAGCGTCTTCCTCAGCATCTTTAAATTCATCGGCGATCCGTAACTGGAGGAAGAACAGCAAGCAGGTCACAAAGGCTACGACAAAGGCTTGAAGACTTGGCCGCCCGCCTATCAACAAAGACGAATAGGCTACCGCACTAGAACTAAACGCTGCCACCAGCGGACCGTGTTGCATCAATGGAAATCGCTCTCGCTGATAGATCCACCAGCGCCCAAGGCCGCGCGGCATTTCGCTTGGTTCAGATCCACTCACCGCGCCAACTTTTTGTGAGCCTTGGTAAAGTCGCCACTTGCTAGAGCTGCGATGATTGAAAGCTCACCTGCCAACAAAACCCCTCCACAAACCTCGGCCAACGCTTCGCTGTGCCCAGATCCAAGGAGTCCCATCAGTTCCAAGCACGCCCCTTGACTAGGCAAGTTCGTGCCACCACCCACTGTTCCAAGCATCAGGCTGGGGAGCGTCACCGCAGCATACAGCCCACCCTCCTCCAACACTTCAAATCGGGTCACACCCATGGCAGACTCCGCCACACAGGCCGCATCCTGCCCCGTCGCCAGATACAAAGCAGCAAGCCCATTGGCAAAATGGCCCTGCACCCCCATCGTGCCACTTAGGACTCCGCCAATCGCCGACATCTGCCAGTAATCCACCATCTCTTTGGAAGAGCTTTTCAAAACCCGCTTCACCAATTCCTCCGGAATTTTCACTTCCGCCGTCACCTTGCGTCCCCTGACTGAAGTATAAGCCTGAGAGCTAGCCTTCTTGTCCCCAGACAAGTTCCCTTCAACATAACATTTCTTGATCGGTATCGGGCACTCGCCCTCCATCCAATCGCAGATCGCCTGAGTCGCAATCGTGACCATGTTCTGCCCTGAGGCATCACCCGTGGTGAACTCCAAGTTCAGGTAGACATGATTTCCCTCAAGCGTCGTCCCAAAGTCAACCAAGCGACCATATCGACTCGTCTCCTCAGCGATAGCTTGAAGCTTTTCGAAATGCTCGGTCACCCAAGCAATGAATGCCCCCGCCTCTCTCACGCTCTCGAAAGCAAACGCAGGCGCCCGATTGACCGCCTGGTAGAGCAACATCGCAGAGCACCCTCCTGCAGCCGTGATCGCACACATCCCGCGATGGTAGCTCGCCACCAGTGCCGCCTCGGTCGTTGCCAGGGGCACCGCGTAGTCGCCTTGGGCATACAGACCATTCACTCGGAGAGGCCCGGCAACGCCCACAGGCAGCTTAACCGTGCCAATCAGGTTTTCAATGTTACCTTCGAAGGCAGACAAATTCTCAAGCGTCCAAGCATCTAGTAAACTCACCTCCGGCTCTCGCCCCAGCGCATTCCAAATTCGCGCCACCCGCTCAGGCTTCACCTTCCCCGTCGCAGGAAACGGCCGCGGCAGATCATCCAACTTCGGAGCCAAGCCCGCCGACAGCTCTTCCAAAGTCGCCCCCTCAAACAAGGAGTCCAAGTGCAATGAAGTCAAAGATCGTTTACCCGCCATTGCATCCACCCTAGCGACCCAATGCCCATGGTTCCAAGCTTGAATATTCAATTTCGGAAAGCATCACAAAAGGCCGTCAAAGAAGCCCTCAAGACACCCCTACTCAAACTTCCCAAATCGAGCCTCGGGCCCCGCCGCATTTGCACCCGCCACCTCCAACGGTGTCGGATCCATCCAACTATCCCTACATCAGTGGATTGCGCCAATTATGGTAACGAGGCTACTTTCTGTGTGGCCGCCACTACTATTGCCACTACTATTTCGACCGACCCCAATCACACACTTCGATGATTATTTGGCCGCACAGCTTACGAAAATAGGCGAACCTTCACATACAACACAATAAGAGACGACAAAACCCCAATGACAAAGAAACAAAAAGCGGAAGCCATATATTTCATTAGACCCCTATCTATAAAAACTAACCTAAATATAAAGAATGCCGAAACTATCGAAAAAATAGAAAGCAACTTGCTTTGTGTAAGATTAACCAACAAAGGTGTAAGAAAGGCCCATGAGTGACTCACCACAAGCCATCGACGTAATTTTTTGGGACTCATTTTTATCTTGGAGGAGCAAATAGACCCCATGAGTCTTGCACCGCAGCTGGAAATTGATTGCTCATATCAGTTAACAGACCACATCACACTACACGAGGGAAATTGACTCGTGTGGTGTGTTCCCCGGTAGGATCTCTAGATAGCCAGCGGCGTGTGAGTGTTTATGAGATGAGGGTGAGAAATGCTGGAGGCAGGACACTCCAATTAACTTAGTCAATGGGGCGATATTTTCAAAGAAAAATGTCGCGGCGTAGTATTCAAAGCCACTTCTTCTAAACACCGGAAGGAAGTCTTTAGTGATGCAAAAAAAGCCCGAGTTTCCAAACGAAACTCGGGCCTTTGAGATTATGCGATTCCGCCTTACGCCTTTTCTTTCTTCGCCTGGCGCTTGCGCACGTTGGCGTCGAGCTCCTTCTTGCGAAGGCGGAGGTTGAGTGGCGTGGCTTCGACGAGCTCATCGGTATCGATGTATTCGATGGCGCGCTCGAGGGAGAAGTCGACGGGTGGTGCGA
>CAXIBU010000010.1:0-28448 GCA_964021555.1 uncultured Verrucomicrobiales bacterium
GGCTCGTGGTGCAACTGTCGCCAGACTGGACGGCCGAGAATTTCGAAATGGATAAAGGAGAGGTCGGTCGAATCGCCCAGGAAGAATTGAGCCGTCTCTTGGGCAGGAATTTACCCACCCCAAGCGCCATCAACACCCAACGCTGGAAATTCGCCCACCCTGAACAACCAGTATCCTCTGACCAGCAGCAAAAGTGGCGGGAACAGGGCATCCACGTCTGCGGCGACAGCACCGTCGGCAAAGGCCGCCTAGGCGCCTCCCTCCTCAGCGGTATCAGTCTTGGGAAGGAACTAGGATAGGGGCAAAACGATGCGGAAAGTTGTCTCCACTCCGGGGGTGCTTTCGACCTCGATGTGTCCTCCGTGGGCTTTTATGATGGCTTCGGAAATGGCTAGGCCGAGGCCCACGTTGTTGCTGCCTTTTTCTTTGGTGCGTGATGAGGTTTCTTGGAAGAAGCGATCAAAAAGGCGGTCTAGGTTCTCGGGTTGGATGCCTTTTCCGGTATCAATGACTTCGATGTGGCAAGTGTCCTCCTTAACCACTCCACACAAAGTGATCGTCATGGGCTGAGAGTTGTGCTGGACCGCATTATTGACGAGATTGGTGATGACCTGCTCCAAGCGAAAGGGGTCGCAGGTCAGCTCACCGTCACCGATGTCAATTTCGAGCTGGTGCCCCTGTTCTTGAACATAGGGCCCTAGTTCCTCGGCCAGCGGAGCGAGGATCATGGCCAGCGACACTTCTTCCCGATCAAGCTCGACCCTTCCCGAATCATAACGGGATAGTTCGATGAGTTGCTCCGTGATGCGCTGGATTCGGGTGCTGGACCGTTTGCATACCTCGAGGATGTTTGAGTATTGCTCGCCCGGGCGCGGTTTTTTCAAACCATGTTCGATCTGAGCCAAGAGCGCCGTGAGCGGTGTGCGCAGCTCGTGAGAAGCGTCGGCGGTGAACTGCAGCTGTCTTTTGAAGGACTCTTCCAGCTTGTTGAAGGTGTGATTGAGATGGTTTGCGAGATTCTTCAGCTCCATCGCTCCAGACTTGGAAATTTCAGGGATGCGCTCGGACAGCTGTCCTTGGGCGATTTTCTCGGAGGTGTCCTCGATCAGCGTGAGCGGACGAATCGAGCGAGATACCAAAAAATGCCCGACAAGCATGCTCACAAAAAAGA
The DNA here is from genome assembly GCA_964021555.1 of uncultured Verrucomicrobiales bacterium. GTDB lineage: Bacteria > Verrucomicrobiota > Verrucomicrobiia > Verrucomicrobiales > Akkermansiaceae > CAXIBU01. The sequence goes on from CAXIBU010000010.1 coordinate 1,172, forward strand.
TTGCCGCGCTCCCTCCGGCGATTTGAAGTTTCAAGGTTGTGAGACCCGCGTAATAGGGATCCAGCGATTGGCCAACCAAAACGCGAGCCCTGGTTGTCTCGTGATAAAGTTCACGGGCGCCAGCGCCGCGGAACCGGATATAGTAGCCCTGGCCTAGCTGTCGTGGCATTTCCATCTCAGGGAAATTCGACGACTGAAAGGGTTCTCTCAATCCGTCCTTTCGTTCAGAGCGAGCGTAGAAGCCCTTGGGCACGTAGATGCTTTCTAACTGCTTGAATTCACCTGGTCTACCAGGCCCTTCTTCGGATTCGTTTTGGGCTGAGCGATCCGTTGAAGGTCTCAATAAGGATTCAAGAGGCTGCCAGCCGTCGGGTGTTGGGAAAATTTGATCGATGTTGCTTTGAGCTCGATCGGGTCTGTCCCCCCGGGGACCTTGAGGCTCTTCCCTGCGCGGTGGTGGGCCTCCATGTTGAGGTCCTTCCCTGCGCGACGGTGGACCACCGTGTTGAGGTCCCATCAGAGGACCCATCATCGGATGGATCAGCTTATCTAACTGATCATCGATGGCATCTAGTCGATACGCTCGCTCATAGAAATAGAATCCAGTCCCCAGGGTTCCAAGAACTAGCCCGAGTATGAGCGCGTGCCAGAGCTGAATTTTCCATTTAAGCGAGAGATTCACGGGCGGGATTGAGTGCTGGGGACGACATACCCGAGTCCTCGGCGATTCTGAATAAAGTTTTTCCCCAGCTTGCGACGAATGTTGTAGATTTGCACGTCTAGGACATTTGACCAAGTCTCTTCATCGTCGCCTGTGATCGCTTCGGCGAGCTGCGTTCGCGAGATTACCTGATCCGCCCGAGTTCCCAAGTAAACCGCAATCCGGTATTGAGATCCTGTTAGTGCAACTGGTTCACCTTTGCGCCTGATCACCTTTTGCGCGGTGTCAATCGTCACCTCACCGAGGTCAACAAGGCTTTCGGATTGTCCAATCGAACGGCGGTGAAGCGCTCGAACTCTGGCCAGTAGCTCCCTTTCGCTGTAGGGTTTGGTCAAATAATCGTCGGCCCCGATTTCTAGCCCCTTCACCCGGTCATCCAGCGCATCCAAAGCTGTCAACATCAGCACAGGCGTGCGGTTGCCCTTCTTTCGAAGACTTTCCAGAACCTGCCAGCCATTCAGTTCGGGTAGCATGACATCCAGCACGATGACGTCATATTTCCACTCGCTTGCGCGATACAGCCCCTCCGCTCCATTCTCCACGGCATCGACAATGAAATCTTCGTCTTCCAACGCCATTCGCAGGCTTTCTCGCACGTCATAATCGTCTTCAATCACTAAAATTTTCATGGCATACCGTCTTTTGAAGACACTGAACCATCCTAAGACTTAATACCAAATTAAGAAAGTCGATTAATCGGCAGAAAAATTAGAGGCGACGGAGAGTGATCGAAGGGAGGTAATCAGATGGTCGGACAGGTATTGGTGGTCAAGCCATAGTGCTTCATGTCAATGGGAATTGACCTAGAAGCTATTTGATCGGAAACTTCTGTATGCTTCGCGCTTGGTTGGTTCTTTCCCTGATCTTTTTGGTCAGTGGCGCATTCATTTATGACCTTTCGAGTCTTGAACGGAGTCAGAGGAACCTTGAGAAAGCGGAAATTTCTGAACGAAAAAACAGGAGGAGGGCTCAAGGCTCACGCCATGGGGATAGGGCGGCATCCTTGGGTGAAAAGGTTTCTCGTTGGGATCAACTCCACTCAAAAATGGTGGCCCTAGAAGGTGGGATGTCTCGCCGGTGTGACGGTGGGATTATTCTGCCACCGAGAGAATTGAGTGAAGAGCTTGAAGCCTCCGAGTCCGAGTGCATTGAATTTCATGAACTTGAAAGACGAATCGAGCAACAAATCGGAACACTAAGTCATGAAGAGGTTCTGGTTCTGTTGGGTAAAATTGATCGGGCGCATTGGTTCAAGTCACAGTTGATCTCGCGTTTGGCTGAATTAGCGGGAGAGTCAGGTTTGAATGAATTGCAGAGAATCTATGGGCCGCTCGAGCACTTCGAAAACAGGGCATTCTTCAACGCTTGGAAGATTGCTGATAGAGAGACTTTCGATGCCTATCTGAGAAGACTAGATCTGGGGAGTCGTGAGGTGATTTTAGACCTGACAATGTTTACGGGATCCTCAGAAGAGCCTTTCCTTGATGCTGAATCCTTCGCCAGATTGACTTCAAGGGAGAAGTATTTGTTAAACCCTCACTACTTGCTGGCAGGCACGGCTGAAAACCTTGAAGATTTTTTACCAAAGGTTGAGCAAGCAGACATGGAGAGGAAGCTATTCTTTTGGTATGGATGGGTCACGCAGGATTCTGAAGCTGCAGACCGCTGGCTAGCTGCTCAGGGCGAGCCGATAGGCCTTTATCTCTTAAGCGATTATAGTCTCAAGCCTAGTTTAGTTTCAGATTGGCTTGCCTCGAATCGCTTCGGCCAGCGGGAGAGTGAATTAGTAAAGGCCTTTTCGAGTTACCCAGGAGATAGTTCGATGAGCATCGAGCGCTTGATCGATCCCGAGGAGCGACGTCGTGTTTATCAAGGAGTGATGTCGCAGGGAGATCGTTCGGATTTTGTGGCGATGGCTTACTACAGGCGGATGATAAGGTCGGATATCGATCTTACGGAAAGTGAGAAAGCCGAATTTCTAGAGCCGACGGAACGCTATCGCTGGGTGAAGTGACATAAGCTCAACTACCAATTCAATGGATCACTTTTCTGAAACGTTCTCCAGTCGCCTTAGGATCATCTATGAGTCCGGTAATCAAGAGAGGTTGCGGGATGAGGCGAGGCGAGTGCTGGAGTCCGATCCTGAGAATCCGGAGGCTCACTACTACTTGGCCTCAGCGCTTCTTGATTTGGAGGCTTTTAGTGAAGCAAAGATTCATATCGACTTCCTTCTGGCTGATGACCCTGAGGCGCTGAGTAGTCAGATGCTGGCGATTGGGTATTTCTTTAAGCGAGAGAAATGGAAACTGATGAACAAGCATGTGAAGGAGGCCCTTCGCTTAGCTCCAGAGGATGCCTCAGTCTATTACTATGCGGCCATTTGCGAAGCTCAGCTCCTGCGGTTGAGTGCAGCCAAGGCCTATGTGCAAAAGGCGCGGGAGTTGGATCCTGATGATCCCGATATCGCGAATCTGGCGTTTCGGATGTCTCTCATTGAAAACGATTCGAAAAGGGAAGGCTGGAGGCAAGTTGAAGCCTATGAAAATGCCCTGATGCACGATGCTGAAAATGCGACGCTGCACGAAGGGCTGGGTGATGTGTATCTTGACTCCTTAGACATGCCGAAAGAGGCCGAGAGGCATTACCGAGAGTCCCTGCGTATCGATCCTCGAAATCGGCCATGTCAGAAGGAGCTTTTTAAGGCGGTGGCCAAACAGAGATTCCTTTATCGGTTGGTGAGCATCCCTTCACGGTCGATGGGGTGGTTACGTCTACTTTTGACTGCGATCAGGCTGCAGCCTTGGAGGGCGTTGTTTTTGCTACTAGCGGTGAAGTTCTTTATGCTGTTTCTCCTCTGGCTAGTGGTAGTGACCGCCATTTTTTGGCCTGCTGGTAAGATCTATGAATGGCTGCTGGTCTCGGAGATCAAAGCTGGCTCGCAGGCCAGTGTTGGGCAGTGGCGGCGCTGGCAATGGTTCCAGCAGTTGCCGATTGCCGTCAGGATGGGGCTATTCTTTCTTCTTCTCTGCCTCATTTGGTATGGAGGTTTTCTAGCGCTTTCGATTCCGGTGCAGAAGGGCTTTATCTTTGTGGGTATCTTCGCTGCCGTTCACTTTGTAGTGATTTTGCTCGGGTTTGGGATTCGCCGATTGGCGACGGTGCTGGAGAGGTGGAGGCTACGGCGGAAGGGCGGGACCTTGTAGTAGAGGTGGAGCGCGGGTCTGTGACCCGCTTGGATTTGCTTGGGATTTGCTGCTTGGGTAGAAGGGGCGGGCCGCAGACCCGCGCTCGATTACGCCATTGAATCAATGGCTGGTTCAGCTCCAGGGCGAGGCAGTGGGGGTGAGTAAGAGACCGATTTGATGGGGTTTTCCACGGTGTCAATCGTCACCTCACCGAGGTCAATAAGGCTCTCGGGTTGCCCAATCGAACTCCTCTACAGCACCTCGCGTCGTCACAGCTCGCTGGGCAAGCTCTTATCAGTTGAATATCTGAGCTAGCTATTGCTTCATGAAGCAAGTCGCATGAATGGTGCAGGAGATCTACCACTCCGTTTGAGTAGTGACACACGAATATCTTGAACCCCAGTTGTGTTTTGAGCTCCCAGAGATCGATGTGAGATGAGCGATAGAAAACTTTCGTAAATCCCTGTCGAGTAGGGGTCTGTGTAGTCTCTTGAACGTGGTGGTTGGGGGGGGGATGTTGAGATTTGTGTTATCCTGCTACATGAATGCCATATCGAGCTATCTGAGTCGAGGTCCGTTGACAGTGCTCCTCTGAGTCTTGTATACGCTGTTTTGCTGGGCGAGGTCATCAATACAGCCAAGATAAGCATCTTAACCACCTTGGACCCGACCAGTCTAATTCAATAGAAAAAAACATTATGAAAACTAAACTACTTACGGGGCTATGCGTGACTTGCCTTGTTGCGAATCCTGCTGCCGCTGCCTTGATAAACGGTGACTTTGAAACAGGAGATCTCACTGGATGGTCATCTTTCTCCTTCGGGGGGCAAACAAATAATCTGTTGATTGATAGTGTTACACCGCTGTCAGGTTCTCACTCGATGACCACAGATAATGCGGGTTCGACTGCGAATACGATTCGATCCACTACCCAGAGCTTCACGGCATTTACCGATTTTGTCTACACGATGGATTTTCGTATCGATGGAACCAGCACCGTCCGTGAGATGGATTGGAGCCTCGGAGCGCTAACTGGTGGTGAGGCTAATGGCCTTATCAGATTCGGCGTCGATAACACAAACGGTATCAGAGGGATTGGCATTAACGGAGCTGCTGCCGGTGCCTTTGGCTCTTTGAACGGAGGTTCATTTAATCCAGTTACTGGCGTCGAGTATACATGGGTGCTAACTGGTTCAGACTTCGATGGCACTAGTTCAGCGTCATACGATGTTGAGATCTTCCAAGGTGCTTCATCTGTATACACCTCGCTCAATAACACCTTCACATCGGCGTCAGGAGCTTCAATCCAGTCGGTCAACTTCACTCGTGGGGGTAACTGGGGTGCAGGAGCTTATACGGTAGACAATATTGGAATTGCCGTTCCTGAGCCATCATCTGCCGCCTTGGTTGGTCTAGCAGGTCTTGCTCTCATCTTGCGCCGTCGCAAGTAATAGGTAGAGGATAACTATTTCATCCCGTTTCTGGTTTCCAGAAACGGGATTTCTTTTCAAATAAGCAAGATTTACTCATATTCGATGAGAGTGATTCTTGCCGACCATTGCCGCAGTTCCATTTGTGGTGATGTCGTCAGCGAAGTATCGAATTTCACGGTTCCGACATAAATCAATGCAAGAAATTCAAGCATACACACACAGGAATAGGTTTAGAGTTTCTATAGCTACTCTATACTTTCTATTGGCTTGTGTTTTCCCCTCCAAGGCCGAGGCGATTGATTATGAACCTCAGCCTGAAAAGGCGATGATCATGATTGTGTGTGCCCACCCGGATGATGAGGGCATTTTCTTCGGCGGCATACTTGCATACTACACACAGGTTCTTAAGGTGCCCACGGTGCTAATCTGCACGACCTTGGGCGAATATGCCTATGACAATTCTGGTGAGCTTAATCCTGGACAGGAAGTCAAACCGATCGAGTTCCCAGTGTGTGTGAAACGCTATGGTTTTCGGAACGAAGCTCTATTGCCCCTCTTTCAGCAGTCAAAATACAACGATACGGTAGCTAGGTCTTGGCAGGATTGGTCCAATGGGCCTAAGAACATGATCGCCAACAACGACGTCGCAATTGGCAAGCAAACCATGAGCCGTTACCTTGCCGAGCAGATTCGAATATTCCAACCAGAGGTTCTCATTACGCTATCACAAGATGGCGAATATGGGCACCCTAATCACAAGTGCATGTATCATGCGTCGGTTGCCGCATGGGACCTTGCTAATGGCATCGACGCTTCGATCACCGATGAGGCGGGCACACATGACATTTCGGCGACCGGAATTATTGGTGCCCCTTGGCAGGTGAAAAAACTTTATGCGCACCGCTACGGCTCAAATCGCTTATTTCATGACTTTGGTGAAGACGTTTCTATCGACACAAATGGCGATGGCGTTCCGGATCAGTCTCCACGTGGTGCAGTTGAGTTTGGTCTTAGCTATCTAACTTATACTGGCAATGCCGATGTAGCGACGGTTTTTGAAACTGGCGACACTTATGACCCTTATCATTCAGAATACTATGGGCTAGTCCGGACAACCGTTGGTTACGATACTGTTGAGAGTAACTTCACCGTGCCCGGTGATACGACCGGTTCCACCTACTCAGGTTGGGCTCGTGGCGACTTTCTTGAGAACATCAGCTATACATACGACGCGGCTGAAAATCCAATGCCTCGTGATTTTCAGACTGATCTTCATCTTAACCCACAATTGACCTGGAAGGGAGGCTCTGGTAGCACTCTACACGATGTCTATTTTGGGACTAGTCATGCTGAGGTCGCCATTGCGGATACCTCGTCAGTTGTCTACCAAGGGAGGCAAAACGCCAACTCCTTTTCCCCTTCATTTCTATCAAAGGATATGGTCTACTACTGGCGAGTTGATGAAGTAAAAGCGGATAGCTCAGTGGTTCGGGGTATGGTTTGGAGGTTTAGCACTGTTAGCACTACCATTAACAAGATTATGAATGGTGGCTTTGAGGTTGGTGATTTTTCACAATGGAGCGTCCTGAACTGGGCGGGAGCATCGGGCTTTAGCATTGCTTCTTCTAGTTCTCTCTCAGGTAGCCAATCGGCTACTAGTGGTCAGGATGGAATCGTGCGTGCCATTACTCAGGATTTTTCTCAAGCCTTGGTCGACTTCACTTATGAGATGCAATTCAGGATCGATAGCTACGGAGTGAGTAGAGCGATGGATTGGAATATTTCTTCGGTCAATGGAGGGGCGAGCAGTGGTGCCTTACGATTCAAGATTGATTCAGGTGGAATCTCTGGTCTCGATCTGAATGGGCAAAGTGGCTGGGTATCAATAAAAGACGACGAAAGCGGTGAGGCGTTTGTCCCAGTCTTGCAAAGGGTGTATCGATGGCAAATTTCTGGGACTCACTTTGACAATTCAACTGTAGCCAGTTTTGAGGTTAGAATCTTTGAGGATAATATCGAGATATTCACCTCAACCAATAACAGTCTCACGTCGGTAACTGCAGCACCTGTCAAGTCAGTGAGTTTCGTTCGCGGAGGAAACTGGGGCGGAGGCGGTTACAGCATCGATGACCTCACAATAGTGGATGACACCCCGCCTCCAGCCGGACAGTTCACCGATATTGATGCTGACGGGCTGGCTGACGAATGGGAGGAATATTTTTTTGGTGATGCAGATGGAGTTGCGAGCCTTGCTGAAATCTCTCGCCAGCACGGGGGAAGCCAAGGTTATCCGGTTGATGATGGTGATCAATTGGACAATCAGGCCGAATATCTACGGGGAACAGATCCCACAAGGGCTGATACCGATATGGACGGTATAAATGACGACATCGAGAGTAACACAGGTATCTGGATCAGTGATTTGGACACGGGAACATCACCACTTGATCCGGACAGTGACGGCGATGGACTTGAGGATGCTATGGAGAACCCTGACCTGTTAACGAGTAACCCTTTCGTTCAATATAATACTGATCCCAATCAATTTGATACTGATAGCGACGGCCATGGCGACGGGAAGGAGCTTGATGAGGCGACGGATCCATCAGATTTTGTGTCAAACAGTGGTGTCGTGTTTCCGCTAAGTGTGGATCGTTGGGGAGCTAGCTATAGTTTCGAAGATTGTGTCGGAGGTGACTTTTCGGGCTCTCAAACCCTGGGTGGGAACGGTAACTGGTTGCGGACGGGGGGGGGGGCGAAATGGGTGATAGACGGATCAAACACAGCCCCTGTTTTAGGAATGAGGGAGAATTACGTTTATGGAAATGATAATAGTGGTAACAGCACCTTTACCCGCTTGAACAATGAGGAATTCGGGTATCGGCTCAATGATACGGGAGTCATCACTATCAGTTTCTTGATGCGCCAGAGTGCTACTGGAGACCAAATGTTTGGACTGGCTTCGGACGTGAATGAAAATGGGCAGATTGAGACATCCCTTGATGAGATTTGCTTCGCTTTCGGCCTTTCTGGGGGGAATTGGATTATTCAAGATGCGAACCTCAATACATCGTTTACTGAAGCTCATGGTCTACCAGGCACCAGCAACAATACCTACCAAGTGCGCTTGGTCATCAACCCATCGGCCAATAGCGGTGACGCTTCCGCTAGTTTTTTCTTCCGTAACATAAGCACCAAGGAGAAGTGGCAGCGTGTTACTGGCTTAGGAGATGTCAATTTGTCCCTCAGATCCCTGCCGCCGGCTGCTCAGCAACCTTCGTCATGGAATGGAATTTTCTTAGCGATAGGTGATCGGGGATGTCGGGTAGATCAGCTTCATCTGGAACAACAGAATTTTCAGGCAACTCCGCGACCTGGTATTTATTCGGTGGAGTCACCAAGGGGTTTTGGGATTCGCTTCTCTGATCTTGACCCAAGAAAAATTTATCAGCTTAAGAGAGGTAGTGATCTGAGTTCGTTCCCTGAGAACGAGGGGCTACCCTTCTCGGGTAGGACGCAGAAGGCTGTGTTACCACTGTTGAAATCGTTACCACGCACATTCTACCGCATAGAAGAAATCAACGACCCTAACTAATCAGTAAGATTTTTACATCCAGATTTTGGGGTTGAGAAAGACCACTAAAATATCAGAAATCCATCAACTTCATGACTATAAAGCCATTCACTCCTTCATCCTATAGCTGCATTTCGTCGACGATCCGTATTGGATGTGCTCTCATCCTGAGCTCCTTGAGTCTATATCCGGTGTCCGATGCTCAGTCGACCAAAGCTGTTGAGGATCTCGCACCTTATCAGGTAAAAGATGCAAACATTCTGCGCATCGCAAAGGAGATTCAAGAGAAGGATGACTCTGTGATAGAGATGACTATGCCCAACCCCAATAAGGATGCCCAATGGTTTCCTAAAGCAGCGTTTGGCTTGTTCATGCACTGGGGAATTCACAGTGTTGCTGGGGCCCAGCCATCATGGTCAATGATCAAGGATTATCCGCATCGAGGTTCTGTAAATCTCTACCCTCCTGAAAAATACTTTGCTCTCGCTGAGAAGTTCGACCCGAAAAGGTGGAATCCTGACAAATGGTTGGGTGTGGCTAAGGATGCTGGATTTACCTACGCTGTGCTTACAACTAAACACCATGACGGCTATGCATTGTGGCCAAGTAAATACGGTGATTTTAGCACACGCCAATACCTCAATGGACGTGATTTGTTAAAGCCTTACGTTGCTGCTTGTAGAAAGCATGGGTTGAAGGTTGGCTTCTATTTCTCGCCTCGTGATTGGCGATACCCGAACTATCCTCTTGCAGACGTGGACTTTGATTTCAATAAACGCGGAAAATACCACCCAGTGGATCCAGAAACGAACCAGCAACGCTTCGATATGTTCTTTGCATACACGATTGGGCAACTTCACGAGCTTCTTACTCAATATGGCAAAATCGATGTGCTGTGGTTTGATGGAATGGATTGGAATGGCATCGACGACATGCATACACGGGCGGTATATGCTTGGATTCGCTCACTGCAGCCCGGAATCGTCATTAACGAACGCTGGTCAAAGGTGAGAAATCCAGATGCTGTTAACGAATCTCATGGTTTCGGAGACTTCGTTACTGTGGAGTGCCGCCACGCAGAGGAAAGACCCGAAAGTTGGTGGGAAACTTGTAATCTGTGGGATGTTGGCGGAGGTTGGGGTTACGACAAAGGTGAAAGAATCAAGAGCCTTGAGTGGACAATGGATAATCTAATCCGCTGCCGTAGATGGGGCGGAAACTATTTACCAAATGTTGGAGTCAGACCAGACGGTGAAATGACCAAGGGATATTACGAACGATGTGAGGAGCTTAAAAAATGGATGAGTAAGCACCGACAATCTGTGATTGGCACATCTGCACTAGATGATGACAGTGTGGTCAACGCGCCGGTGACCTGCCGACCTGGGATCTGGTATGTTCACATCAGTCCTAAATGGGACCACAAGACCAAAATTATGGTGAAGACTGATAAGGAAATTGCCAAAGTTAGCGTGATGAGATCAGGGAAACCAGTTGGGCACGAAATTGTTGACGGAGTGCTCCATATTGATCGCCCTCAAGGAAACCTCCGTGAGGTAATCGAGATTAAATTTGAGAAGGATCAGTGAAACTTCATTGGATTTGTATAGGGATTATGTCCAAACTGTCAAAGTTTGCTCTCTTTTTATGATAGGGCTGGTAATGCGCGTATGACTATCAATTATAATTCACTAATTTCCTGCCTCATCCCATAATGTATCAATCATTAGGCACCTTGAAATTAGGGGACGGGAGCACGGTTGAAGTAGGTAGAGTAGACTGCCCCGACTTGAGTTGGGCTGATCGTATTGAAGCCCTTCTTCAGCATAAGAGCCCTCTGTATGTGTGGCAAAATTCGTGCGTCATTCGCGAGCACTGTGGATTGGATGTATTTTTCTATGTGCTGCATCGCGACGGTGAGCCCTTGGCGAGTATCATGACCGTGGAGAACCGTAAGACAGGTTTCTTGGGGCATGTATGGACGAGGCCAGAGGATCGTCGCAAGGGAGCAGCTACCATGCTATTGGATGCAACGGTTGAGGATTTTAAGAATCGAGAAGGAGTCGCCCTATTTTTGAGGACCGACTATGATAGTTCCGCTTATCATATCTACGCCACTAAAGGCTTTGTTGGAATCGAAGATGGGAGTGGTCAGATGGCCCTCTATCGGGCTGATGAGACGACTTTTTATCAGTCCTACTTTAGGCAACAGCCTTGGGGGATACGCTGTTTGAACTGGTCTGACTGGCCAGCTTCTGGGGCCTTGTTTCTTGGTGAGTTTCCTACTTTTATCCGTTCTGTAGGATTAAAACAGTTCGGTCGTTGCACGACAGAAGATACTGTCCTTGAATTGTTGGAGCGTGAGAAGAAGCGCGAAGCCCATGGGTTGCCGCCATCAGCGAAGGTATTGGTGCTTGAGGAGACTGGAGCCATTGCGGGTCTGGCTCATTGGCGATTGTTGGATAGTTTTGATGATGTTTGCCTATTGGACTTCTTCTGCCACCCTACTTACACGGGAAGTGCCTTTGACTTGGTTAGCTCGTTGGAGCTTCCGGAATCCAAAAGAGTCATTGCACTTGCAGATGTGCAAGATCGGACTAAGGAAGAAGCTTTAGAAGAACTTGATTTTCGACCGGTGAGTGGGCAAGATCTAAGAATACTGAGTGAATTTCCTGCTCTTAATGGCGATTCTTTAACGTTATGGGGAAGAGGGTTTAATTAAGGATTATGTCTGAGACACATTTTACGGATAATTTTAGGCATTCTGTTTCTGCCCAAGGAATCAACTGCACTTTGACTTGTGGCGTAATGCCTATTGGATTATTGAATGGAGATTGGAGGGAGACGAAACCTGGCACCGAATGGGTAAACGAATCTGGCGGCCTTCGATGTGTTTTCAAGATTGATCGAGACGAGCGGTATCTCGTTTATCACATGTCTCTTACGAATGTGTCAGGTGATCCCATTGCGCTGGAAGGTATTATCTTTGGCCCGGAGTCGCTCAGGTGGGATATTGGTCTCGAGTCTCCGCACGCACTCTATTCGCTGCACACAAGAGTAACTGGTATCAATGATTATGATGCAAACGAAGTGAATGGTCTTCCTCCATTGGCGCCATTGCCGTCAGGTGAGTGGCATGAGCTAAGTAGTCGTTGTCCCGAATTGCCCCATCTCGAGGGGCTAGTGATCTCCAATGGCTGGGATAGGCCTGGCTTTGTGGACGGGCCATTGACCCAAAATCACGCCCATTTAAGAAGGAAGGTGCGATGGGATGGAAATGCGGTAATTCAGTTTGATAGCTGTGGTTACTTCTTGGGTCTTGATCAACGTTGTCTGGCACCGGGAGAAGAAATAACGGAATCTGGATTCCTTCAGGTCACGCCTGACGGAAATCTTAACGAGATACTGCGCGATTACCTCGGTGAACTCGCGGAGAGCACTGGCTCCCGCGGCGAGCGTAACCCATTGATTCGTGAGCGCTTTTTTTGCACTTGGAACAATTTTATATACTGGGAGGCTAATCAGGAAGAGATTCTTCCGTCTGTGTCGTTGGTGAAGGAATGCTTACCATCAAACCAGTGGTATCTTCTTGATGACGGTTACATGGTTTCGAAAGGGAGCCAGTCAGTAATGGATCGAAACGCTGATGGAGAAAGAATTCACACCTTGGAATCGGAACTTCCATGGTTTCACAATTGCCCTGGAATCTCCTTTCTCTTCGACGGGGGCAGCGGGGTTGATTACCAAAAATTCCCAGACGGACTCGATGGCTTTGCTGCAAAGGTGAAAGCGATTGGGTTACGCCCAGCTCTTTGGGTTGGTTTTGAAACCTCTAGACATGCACCAGCAGCACAAAAGCATCCAGATTGGTTCATGGACATCGGTCACGAGTCCCATTTGATTCCTGATCTTTCAGTGCCTGAGGTGCGTGAGCAGATTCGCAATGCATTTGAAACAATATTCAATGTTTGGGGTTTCGAGGCAATCAAGACGGATTTCATTACTCATTTGACTGACAATCCAGCGATACGATATCGTTTTCAGGAAAAGAGTGGAGCCGAATGGCGTAAGTGGTTGTTTTCGTGCTTGCGTGAATATATTCCAGAGGATGGCTTCGTGACTCTGGGCTGTTGGATCGCAATGGGGGCACCATGGCATGCACCATATATCGATAGCTATCGTGACTCTATGGATGCGCGCGACGGCAACTGGCAAACAGTGCTCAGCAACGTGCGCTGGAGCATTCTACCTTCCCTTTCGGGTGGCTCAGGGCAGCCAATTCCTGATGCTGACTCGGTGAGTGTATTCAAGGGGATGGCCAAAGATGCGATGCAAACTTGGATCAACTACGCACGTGTCGGTGGAATGCTTGTCGAGGCAGGTGGTGATGTTCTTCGTTGGAACAGTTCTGATATTGAGTGGGTAGAGAAAGCCCTAGCTCACGAAACATCAGGGAGTCGCGTCTGGTTTGCTGATAGGAAGTTCTGGTCACGGGACGGCTTGCCGTGCGCCAGCTACCGAGAAGCATCGGAGGGGGCGTTCCTTTTGGGAATCTACAATTGGAGTGAGCTAGCGATGGAAATTATTCCCGACTGGATCGGTCCGATTAACCAATGTTCCTCCTTCTCTTGCTTGACTACAGGTGAGAATTTCACACTAGAACAAGTCAGTTCACTAGAACTTGAAGGTCAGGCTAGTAGGCTATTTCTCGCCAAGTAGTGATGAAGACGATTTAGTAATATAAGAGAACGCACTCAAATAGAAATATGAAAATTCTACAATTCATTAGCATCTTAATAACACTTGCATTCATCTTTTCAGGATCTCCAGTGTTAGCAGAGAATACGCTACATGTATCGATCAAAGGGAAAGATTCGAATGACGGTTCTTTGGAAGCTCCATTTGCGTCATTCGTTGCCGCTCGTGATGCGATCCGACAAGTTCGACAATCCGATGTTGTGAAGCGTAAAGAGCCGTTCACAGTCGTGATTCACCCAGGGACTTACTATTTTGAGACCACATTTGAACTTGGAGAAAAAGAATATGATACCACTTGGCGAGCTGCGAAAAACGGCACTGTATTCATTAGTGGGAGTCAGGATATTTCAGCGAAAAAAGTCACTGCACTCACCGAAGACGAAAAAGCTGGGATTATTAGCCCCGAAGCTCGAAGTGAAATTCTTCGGGTCGATCTCTCAGAATCAGGTGTGACTGGGGACCTTGGTATTCTGCATCAGCGGGGCTTTGCGCTGCCCTATCGGCCCATGCAAACTGAGCTATCCATTAACGGTAAAGCACAACGTTTAGCGAGATGGCCCAATGTGGGTGAGCCTCGTGTGCCCATTTTACGGGTCATCGATGCCGGATCAATACCTCGCAACGGAGACTATTCCAATCGTGGAGGCAAGATCCAGTTTGGCCCGGACCGAATCAAATCTTGGCGAGAGGCTGATGATGCATGGATCTACGGCTACTTTGCCCACGGCTATTCTGACGACTCGGTAAAGATCAAGGATATTGACGTCGAGAAGAAAACGATAGAAACCGTTCAACCTTCTCGGTATGGCTTTATGTCCGGTGCGTCTTGGAGGTCCTTTTATGGATTCAATATATTTGCCGAAATTGACCAGCCTGGTGAATATTATATTGATCGAAAAGATCGAGTTCTCTATTTCTACCCTCCAGAAAATTTTGATCCAGACAGCTCAACTCTCAATTTTTCGTTTATGCGGGAACCATTAGTGGCGATTGAGAAAACTAGAAATGTTCAAATTATTGGTATTACATTCGAAAATACGGGCGGAATGGGGGTGTATCTGGAGGATACTAGATCTTGTAGTATCGACAGCTGCACCCTGAGGAATATTGGTCTCGTGGCTGTTGTGATAGGGAATGGAGTTGATCCTTTGGCTGGGAGTTACAACGAGTTTCATGAAACAGTCAAAACCCTAAACGAGACGAGTAGGGTTCTCGGTAGCATCAACGAACGCATTTACGCATACAACGCTTTTGAACGAAGAGGGGGGGTCGATAATTCAGTTACAAACTGTGATATCTATGATATCGGCTGTGGAGGTCTTCACATAGGAGGGGGAGAGTTTAAGTCGCTCAAGCGCGCTAAGAATAGAGTTGAAAATTGCCACATACGCCGTGTCAATCGGGTCGAAAAAACATATCGATCCGCCATAAATATCACGGGAGTAGGGCATATTATTAGGAACAATTTGATCGAGGATACTGTTCAGTCAGCCATCTATTTTCACGGTAACGATCACCTAATCGAGAATAATGAATTTAGGCGCTGTTTGACCTATGGGGACGACCATGGCGTAATCTACTACGGCCGAAATCCAGCTGAGCTTGGGACGGTAATACGTCACAATATTTTCACAGACTGCGCACGCGGGCACACCTCTAATTCTCCGGTGATATACGCCGACGATGGTGCATGTGGTCTCACTGTGCATAACAACTTATTCATCAGATCTGGTTCAGGTTTCACCTTTCTCCTTGGAGGGGGGAGTTTTCACAATATCTACAACAATGTATTCATTGAATGCGCTCCTGCGATAAGGATCGGCAATCGCATGCAAACTTGGTCCAAGGGGTTGCTTGCCGAAGGTGGTTTGTTCAGGTCTCGTTTGAAAGATGTGAATTTCAATCGTGGAGTCTATGCCACGCGATATCCGTTCTTAGTGAGTTATCTCGATGATAGTCCAGAGATTCCGAAAGGAAATCAATTCACCAGCAATATTTTATGGAAGACGGCGGATGGCGGTAACAAAAAATACATTGAGTTTAAGGGGAATTATCGAGCAGTCGATAATCCGACATCTTTCATCCCTTCTGAGCGCAAGTGGAGTTTAGTGTTGACCGACGATATGAAGAGTATTCTTGGTGATTCCTTTTCTCCTCCTCAGTTTGAGAAAATGGGCCTACGTGCTACTCCAAGCAGGCCATTGCTGCCTAAAAGTTCGGTGAAATAGGTAAATATGATTTTAGGAGATAAATCAACTCAATCGAATTAAAAATATACTCACAATAAAACATGATCTGGGGCCTGCATTTTTCTGATATTATTGCCATCGTCGCTTACTTCGCGGTAACGATCTACATTGGCTATCGAGCGTCGAAGAAGATTAAGAATCAGGAAGATTATTTCCTAGGTGGACGAAGATTTGGCAGATGGATTCAAACATTTGCTGCTTTCGGTCAAGGCACAAGTGCTGAAAGTGTTGTTACGACAACTTCCGGGACAGGAAAAAATGGCGCGGCTGGTGGCTGGTTGGTGATGTCCACTGGCGTGTTGTTCCTTCCCTTTCTCTGGTTTATCCCTGTGATTCTACGTAGGCTACGCCTCCTTAATATGGCTGACTTTTTTGTTGATCGGTATCAATCGAAATCAATGTCCGCTTTTTATGCTCTTACTCAAGCAATCTTCTTTACACTCGTTGCGGCAATGGGGTTCAAGGCTATGACAGCTACGATTTCGGCTATAACCGTAAAGCCTGTTTCCGAGCTTAGTATAGAAGAGAAAGTCGAGCACGAAAAGGCCGTTCTCTGGATTGAGTTGGAGAAATCAACGTCCTTTGAGCTCAATAAAGACGAAGTGGCGAAACTAAATGAACTAAGGTTGGAAAAACCCAAGCATGAATTCAGCTATATCAATCCCAACATACTGATGATTTGTGTTGGTATTATGGTTCTTCTTTATGCAGTTGCTGGGGGGTTGGAGGCTGCCTTTGTGACTGACATGATTCAGGGTATATTCATTCTATTATTAACGGTCATACTCATTCCTTTTGCGTGGGTCGAGATTGTTAGGCAAACTGGCGTATCGCCTTTTACTGCGATGCATACGAAGTTGCCGAGTTCCTTGCTTGAGCTCTTTGGGTCTCCGCGGTTGGCTGATCTCACTTGGTATTATTTGCTAATGTTCTCGATTGTTGGGGGACTAAATTTAATCGCTCCAGCGAATCAGATGACGGCTTGTGGTTCTGCCAAGGACGATACCACTGCAAGGTTCGGTTTCTTTACAGGCATCGTGATTAAGCGTTTCTGCACTGTCGTCTGGATCTTTATAGGTATGCTCACGGTCATTCTCTACGGAAGTGTAGTTGCAGACCCCGATTATATTTGGGGTTATGCAACGAGAGATCTACTTGGTGGCTTTGGTGTTGGGCTAGTAGGGTTGATGATAGCCTGTCTAATGGCGGCACTCATGAGCACAGCCGATGCTCTAATGTTAACTACGTCGTCACTTCTCACTAATAATGTATACCGTTTTCTTGTTCCAGATAAGCCGGGTGCTCATTATTTGCTAGTGGGCCGGGTTTTCTGTGGTGTATATATTGTTGGCGGCATAATCATTGCGATGCTTTCAGGGGGGGTCATCGAAATGTTCAAGTTTGTTGCATTGTTTAATGCAGTCGTCGCAGCAGCGGTTTGGATGGGTCTTATTTGGAGAAGGGCCAATGCTAAGGCTGCATGGGCATCTATGGTAGCTACGTTCTCTATGATTATAGTGCTCCCGATCTTGGTTCCCCTTATTCCAGGTGTTCGGACTAGTCCAGATCTTCTCGTAACAACAGAAGGGGTGGTGGAAAGTAGTATGTATACAGCTTCGGCTGGAGATGTGACCCGTAGAAGCGAGCAGATTGGGGAGTGGGAGAAGCAGGGCAGCTTAGGTCTTGCTGTTGGTGAAAAACCCATTCCTCTTACGGAGGGAGAGCAATTTTACGATAGTTTCGCCATCGATCCGGCTCCAATATTTTGGTCTGAAATTAAACTTAATGAAAATGCCGTGCCGGAAGGACAGGGGTTGCTCAATGTAGAACTTATCGTCTTGCAGGCGCTAGGGGTTGATCTTCAGGGTTTAAGGCCTTCAGCTATTTCGACGCTAGCGGTTGCACTGAAGTTCTTCGTGCCCTTCGGCGTTCTACTGTTAGTTGGCTTTTTAACCAAGCCTCAAGATAAGAAGTATCTGGACATCTTCTTCGCGAAGTTACGGACACCTGTTTCGGCTGACCCTCGAGAAGACCGAGAGCGAATGAGACGTATTAGCGCTGACCCTTCAGTTCGTGATTCAGATAAACTCTTCCACGGTAGCAATTGGGAGTTTAGGAGATGGAATCGAGAAGATTGGATGGGTATCGCTTATTCCCTTGCAGCCATGATTGGCATTATCGGTTTACTTTGGGGGATGCTGCAGGTAGGTGCATAATCAAGATTTAACAGAATATAACTATTATTATGAGTGGTGAGGACTTTTTCGCTGACATAACCCGATTGGACAATCAGAAGTTATCTGAGGGGCTTTACGAGCCTGCGCCTCCTGAAATTAATGTTCAAACCATTTCTTCTCACGATGTTCCAAGAGGAGCGCCCGTTTATGATGCCATTGATACTGAGGAAAAACTTCAGGAGGCACTCGTAGAGGAGCGTTTGAAGATGGGCCCATTTCTTGAGAACCACGCGCCAAAGTTGCTCTCATCTCGGAGATCTCAGAGAATAGATAATTTTGATTGGCGCGTTGAAACTGAACCTGATTGCTCTGAGTTTACCGATCGGGTTATCAAGGGCGGCGGTGAATGGGAAAGCGTTACGATTCCACATTATGGCGCCCCCATGGGTAAGGCTACGACTTTCTACAGGACTAAGGTAGAGCTGCGGGGCGAGGATCTTGAGATTGGCGGAACGCATGTTTGTTTCAAGGGGGTCGACTACATTGCTCACGTTTATTTCAACGGCGCCTATGTTGGTAGGCATGAAGGCTTTTTTGCTCCATTCGAATTTGATGTCACCAAGTGGGCTAGGTGTGGAGAAAACACTCTAGTTATTCGAGTCGATAATGACGCCATTAATATGGGTAATCGCTCTTGGGGAAATCCTGAATGGGAGGGTGACAAACTTTATGGAGCTACCGGCCCCGGGTGGGACGATCCGCATGCTGGTTGGCACCACTGTCCTCCGGGTATGGGGATCTATCAGCATGTGACAATTGAACACCGCCCGAGTCTTTTCATTCACGATGTATTTGTTCGGCCCATCCCAGATGGCGATCAGATTGAGATTTGGGTGGAAGTTGTTAATAGCACGAATCTTAGGCACTCTGTCGAGATCGGATATCGGATTCATGGTCGCAATTTTGACCAACCTAATATCATAGAAGGTATTTTCTCTCCGGTTGTCCGTCATCAACCTGGGGTAGGTGATATGCCCAAGCCTGAGGACAATCAACTGCTAGAACTTGAGTGTGGACCTGGCGTCAATTATTTCAAGATTCCCCTGGAGTTCGAGGATTACAGGACTTGGAGCCTAGAAACTCCATGGCTATATCAGTGTCAAGTCAGTCTCATCGATGGGAAGAGGCAACCGATTGATCATCGTGAGCAACACTTTGGTATGCGTAGTTTTCACTCAGATGAGGAAACAGTGCCCAAGGGTCGTTTTTTCCTGAATGATCAGGAGATCCGTTTACGTGGAACCAACACCATGGGACATCTGCAGCAATGTGTGATGAAAGAAGACTGGGGGCAACTCATCGATGATATTCTTCTAGCGAAATTATGTAATTTGAACTTTTTCCGGATGACTCAAAGACCAGTTCAGTCTGAGGTCTACGATTACTTCGATATGCTGGGTATTCTGAGTCAGTCGGATTTCCCTTTGTTTGGATGTCTACGTCGAAACCAATTTGATGAAGCTTTGCGGCAAGTGCGTGAAATGGAATGCTTGCTGCGGCCTCACCCATCATGCGTTATTATTAGCTATATGAATGAGCCCTTTCCGAATGGGAGCTCAAAGCCCCATCGGAATCTCGACTATGTTGAGCAGCATGCTTGGTATGATATTGCAGATGTTATCGTTCGTCAGTGCAATCCTGAACGAGTGATTAAAGCGGTTGACGGTGATTATGATCCCCCATCCCAGGGAGTTTCAGACCGCCATTGCTACAATCTCTGGTATGGCAATCATGGCATCGATTTTGGCAAGTTCCATCGCGGCTATTGGCAGGTGAGTAAAGTCGGCTGGATGCACGGGTGCGGTGAGTTTGGGGTTGAAGCCTTGGATTCTCGGGAAGTCATGCTCCAATATTATCCAGAAGAATGGATGACTGCTCAAGACGATGAAGGGAGCTGGTGCCCCGACAATATCCCATATAACCAGACCTACAAGTTTCATCATCTTTGGTATGAGACACCACGAGGTGGTATCGAATCGTGGGTGAAGAGAAGTAACGATTTCCAGCAATTTGCCCTACGTCATATCGGGGAGGCATTTCGCCGGGACAATTATTGTTCAACGTGTGCAGTTCATCTTTTTATCGATGCATTCCCTTCCAGTTGGATGAAAACTATCGTTGATTTTCATCGCAAGCCCAAAGGGGGCTATTTCGGAATTCGCGAAGCGTTTGCTCCGCTCGCGGTTAGTATTCGCACGGATCGCTTCTACTGGTATGGAGGAGAGGTATTTACAGCTGAGGCCTGGCTGGCTAATGATGGTAACGAATATCTCGAAGGCTATTCGCTACACTTTGACTGCTGGGACGAAGAAGGTAGGCTTCTTGCGTCAGGTAGCCGAGATGCGAATGTCAAAGCATGCTGCGCAGAATATCAAGGTAACATCAGTTTTCCTATCCCGACAGATGAGGCCAGAAACCGTAATGTGATACTCGTCAAACTGACCTTGATCGATGGAGGTGGGAAGGCTGTTCATTCCAGTCAGCAAAAGATTGTTGTATTTCCCCAACCCAGTAGTTCAGATGTCCGTTCCTATTGCTTAGGCTCCGAGAAAGAGGGAGAGGCGGCCAAGCTGATTTCTTTTCTGGGTGCTGAAGAGGTGAGTTCTTTAGAAGAAGCAGATACGATAATCTGTGATGATTTTTCTCTTTTCGAAACACGGCAAGATGAATTATTGGATTTAGTCTCGGCAGGTTCGAGGCTGGTGTTACTCTCAGTTCCTATTGGTGATTGTGACATCGCGGGGGTTAGTCTGCAGGTCAACGAGATGGAGATGGCTGAGCGACATGCTCTCAATCGCGGGACAGGCCATCCGATGGTCGCGCAACTTGAGGAAAATGACCTGCGTTTCATCCACGACTCTAAGCATGATTTCATCACTCCGTTCTGTCGCACTTGTATTCTGCCTCAAGGTCAGTTGAAGCCGATTATAACGAGCGCAACAGGAAATAGCGGCTTTGGTGGGTCGCCAGAATGGAAGTCTGTAGTCGTTGTTGGGGAATTGCTACATGGCTCGGGTAGTGTGGTCATTTGCCAGTTGGATCTAGGCGATCGCCTAAAGACAAACTCAACATTAGGGGCACTTGCCAATGCTTTGATGAATAAATAGTTAGTGTCTTTTTTGACTACTGATTAGATCGCAAGATTCAAAGTTTGCGTCTATCGATTTTTCGATACTCGGAGGGGCTTAGGTCCTTCATTTTTCGAAATCGGGCGGAAAAGTAGTAAGCCGAAGAAAATCCACATTTTTCAGCAATGAGGGATATTGGCAGAATCGTATCGGAAAGTAGCCTGCAAGCAAGGTTGATCCGTTGCTTCCCGATGTAGTCCATAATGCTACAGTCCATATTGAGGCTGAAGATGTGTGATAGTCGGGAAGGTGATAGTCCTACCGCATTTGATATGCTCTCAGTTGTAAGTTGCTTGTTAATATTTGAAGCTATGAACTGGAGTGCAGTGGCGACGCGATCATCCAGATGGCCAACAACTGCATCGGGGTGGACTTGGTGTAGTAATCTCAACATTTCCTCTAGCGCTAACAAGGACAGTGAACGGTTTCTATACATAGTTGAATTAAGGTAGCTAACGCATCGTTCGCAAGCGTTTAGTATTTGGTGGTGAAGTTCTGAATTGACCTCCCATTTCATAACGCCAGTTCCCGACTTTGTAGTTGGCCATTTCAAGAAGGGCATCATTGATACTTCAGGGAAGAAGTGCGTCCAAAAGGTCTTTCCGGACTCGTGATCCTCTCGCAGCATGTAATCTTGTGTCGCATGCGGTTGATAGAGGATTGCCTGGCCAGGGGATAGGTGGACCTCTTGCTTCTGATCATGAAAGGTTACAAACTTGCCTTCGATGATGATCAAAATGTGCCAATCTGGAGTTCCATTTGGTCTAATAGTGCGACGTCGGTAGGGGGACGATCCGCTTTCTCGGTCTCTCGGCTCCGAGTGGCCAAAGCCAGCCCGCAGGCGCATGGCTGCTTCATAAGGAGTCGGGATATACTCATGCATACTGGTAGATACATTGATTGAAGCATGAATCACCCGCAACCTTCTTTTAAGGATATGTCAGAAGGATCCTTTCAAGGCGGTGGCTAAATAGAGATTCCTTTATAGGTTGTTGAGCATTCCCTCACGGTCGAAAAAGTTATTCTCTCTTCTTCTCTGCCTAATTTGGTATGGGGGAACTTGTAGTGGGGTATGGAGCGCGGGTCTGTGACCCGCTTGGATTTATCTGGGATTTGCTGCTTGGGTAGGGGGGCGGGTCGCAGATTGACTTCGCCTAGGCTCCGTCTAGCCCTTCGGGGTTCACGGTCCATCTTTTGCTTTTTTGGCATCTAATGTCTGGAAATGGGCTAGTTGGGGAGCTGGTGGTTTTGTGTTAGTTTGGTGCTGCGGGCGGCGGCTTCCTGGGCGCGGGGGCCGTTGGCGGCGGCGATGCGATCGGCGATCTTGGCGGCGGCTTGCCAGCGGCGCTGGCTTTCGAGGATGCGCATGGAGGCGAAGCCTGCTTTTTCGAAGAAGAGGGCGCTACCGACGGGGGCTTGGCCTGCTGGGGTGAGGATCTTGAAGTAGTCGGCGAGCGCTTCTTTGGGGCGCTTGGCTAGCTCGGAGATCTCGGCGCGGCGCAGGCGGGTGCGCTGTTGCCAGGCGATGGGGAGGTCGTCTTCGGCGAGGATTCTATCCAACTTGGCGAGAGCGGTGGCGTAGGCATTGGGATCGCTATCGACGAGGGAGCCGTAGATGTCGGCCTGTAGGCTGAGTGCTTGGCGGCTGATCATGGGGTCGGTGTCCTGATCGAGCCCATTGATGCGCTTGAGGGCCTCGGTGGGGGAGTTGAGTCGTTTGAAGAGTAACTTTGCGGCATCGAGTCGGGCTCGTTTGCTGAGCTGGTCCTCGAATTTGGCGACCTGATCGTAGATCTCGACAGCTTGTTCGAGGGCCTGGGCGGTGCCGGTGCGGGCGGCGGCGAGGGCGCTGAGGTAGAGGGCATTGACCTTGAGATCCTGAGGGAGCTCGTCGAGGTCGGCGAGGGACGTGAAGTTGACCTGGGCTTTGTTGAATTCTCCGGCCTCGAAGTAGGCCTTGCCTAGCTCTAGCTTGACGGTGGGGGCGAGCGGGGAATCCGGAGATCGGGCGAGGTAGGCTTTGGTGAGCTTGATGAGCGCGGGCCAGTCGCGTTTCTCTCGGGCCAGGGCGATCTGGAGTCGGTCGAGGGCATCGGCCTGGGCTTGCGCGGGCTTGGTCGCGACGATCTTGGCGAGGATGAGCTCGATGAGCTTGGTGGGCGGGGCGGGCTGTTCGAGCAGGGTGGTGGCGAGCGAGATACGGGCCTGGGTGACCATTTCGTGCTGCGGGTGGTCGGCGAGGGCCTTGATCAGGAGGATCTCGGCATTTTCGCTGCCCCGGCTGGCGGCGGAGAGGGCAAATTCGAATTTTAAGCGTGCTTGATAGTCCTCGGGGAGCTGGTCGAGCTGGACCTGAGCGGGGCCCTTGCTGATGAGAGCGATGAGGGCGCGATTGAACTGGGCACGTGCGGCGAGCTCGGCCTCTGCCTGGGAGGTGGTGTCGGAAGTGCCCTGAGGCGAGGTCTCGATCTGCTCCATGAGGGCGAGAGCGGAGGCGAAGTCCTCTTGCTTGGCGAGCCGGTTGGCCCGGATGAAGCGCGCTCGGTTACGCACCGATGGTGAGAGGCTGTTGCCGATGAGCTGATCGAGTAGGGGCAGGCTGCTCTCTGCTGGCAGCAGTAGGGCGAGCCGAAGCTGGGCGGGCGAAGCGAGGTAGTGGCTGGGGTAGGTGGAGCTGAGTTTTTGCAAGTCGGCGATGGCCTCGGCCTTGGTGGTGGGGGTATCGGCGAGCAGCAGGGCTCGAGTGTAGAGGGCCTCCGCAGCGATGTTCTTTTCATCGGAGCTGGTCCATCGGGCGAGGCGGTCGAGGTCGCCCTGAGTGCCGGCGGATTTTAGCTGACGCAGGAGGTCGAAGGCATTGGGGACGAAAGGGCTGGCGGGTGATGTTTGAATCAGTTCCAGGAGGGCATCGAGTGCGGCGCCCTCTTGTTTGAGCTGATGTTGAGCGAGCGCTGAGAGCATCGATTTTGCTCCGGGGATGGGCTCCTTGCTGATCTTTTGGGTGGCGGTCAGGGCATCGGTGCCGCGCTGGAGCTTGAGCAGGGCGCGGGCGCGGACGTAATTGCGGGCATCCTGCAGCTCGGGATCGATGTCGGTGGTCTCGGTAGCTAGCGCCTTGAGGGCTTGCTCAGGCTTGCCCTGGCGCAGGGCGATCTCGGCGAGAAGCAGCTCGAGGGCCGCGGAATTGGCGACTTTTAGACTGGAGAGCAAGCTTGAGGCTTCGTCAGGCCGACCGAGGGCGAGTAGGAGAGAGGCGCTACTCTCGGCGGCTTCCAGGCGGTAGCGGTTGCCTTGGGGCCTGAGGTAGACTTTGAACTGCTCGAGTGCCTTTTCGAATTGTCCGGTGAGCGCATAGGCTTCGGCGAGCCAGAAGGGGCCTTCGGCAAGCTTCTGCAAAGTCGGCTTTTCCAAATAGGGGATGGCTTGGGCGGCTTGTCCGGAGCGGGTGAGCGCTTCGGCGAGCTGGAGCTCGATGGTCGGCAGGCGTGGGTCGTCGGCGGGGAGAGTTTTGATGAATTGGGCCAACGACTCCGCGGCGACCTCGGGGAGGCCATCGGTCATCGCCGCCATGGCGCGCTGATAGAGCACTTCGCTGGGTGCAGAGGTGTCTTGCTGGGCAAGCGCTGGCTGGGCAGTCACCCAGATCAGCGCGAGCGCAGAGAGCCTTCGGAGCAGCAATGGCAGGGCGGGGGGCATCAGTTTGCAGTGGGGCTGATCGGGAAGTCCTCGGTGAGGAGTTTGATGAAGCGCAAGCCGCGAGCGGTCAGGGTGGCGCTGCTACCGACCCCGCTTAGTCTGGCCAGGGTGCGGTCGCTGTGCTGGCAGTTCTGCGGTTTGACCCAAGTGACCGTGGGGCCCTTCACTTCGCGGCGACTTGGCAAGACCTTCAGGGGGAAACCAGCGGCGGTAAAGGTGAGCTCCCAGGAGGGGCTCTGGGGAACGGATTGGCTGGGGATCAGAAAAGGATTGCGCTCGATGAGCTCAAGCTTGCCCTTGCGGGGGACGGTGACTTTGAAATACGGCTCCTCCTTGGCGATCTCTTCAGCGAAAGTGATGCTGCCCTGCTGGTGGCTCGCCGTCAGCAGACTTGAGACGTCACAGCCGATCAAATTCAGGCCGTTGTGGTTGCCGTGGTAGTTGACGCCACCACCGACGGACTTCAGGTAGTCGTTGTAGTGGGCGGAGCACATCATGCCGAACTCCAAATGCAGGTGCGCCCTGGTGCGGGTGGTGCCACGCCCGGTGTAGCCCAATTTGCCGATGGTGGTGCTGGTGGTGACGATGTCGCCAGCCTTGCAGTCGATACGGTTGAAGTGGGCGTATAGGGAGAAGAACTGACCTTCCGGCAGGGTGTGCTCGATGACCACGTATTTGCCGTAGTTGGAGCGCCCGCTGGAGGCATTGACGTAAACGACTTTGCCCGGAGCGATAGGCCTGACCAAGTCGAGGGGCTCCTGGCGGCGGTCGCGCTTGACTGCTTGGATGTCGATCCCTTCGTGCAGACGGGTGCCAATGACACCCATGGGGCTGCGTTTCATGTTGCGGACGTAGCCGTATTTGCCGGCTGTCCATGGCTTTGAGACCTTGCCTTCGAAGGTGCGGTCGCAATACATGTAGAACTTCTCTGGCTGATTGCGGAAGAGGGCGTCGTTATCAGTGGGCAGCTTGAGAGTCAGCTTCTGACCGATGGCGATGGGCGCGAATGCGATCAGCGCGGTCAGGGCGATTTGAGTAAATTTAAGCAAATACATCGCGGGCGAGATTATTTCCGATTTTTCTCTTCGAGGGCTTTTTTGTAGGCCTCGAGACGGGGGAGGACTTCGTCGTATTGCTTGATCTCAGCTGCGGTTACGCCCCTCCAAATGACGACTGTCTGGTCGGCCACGGGCTCGTCGATCAGGACGACATCGGGGAAGCGTCCGTTGACCTGGGCGAGCAGGTAGAGACCCCGGGCCTGGTTCATCAAGTTGTAGAAACGCTTGGCTGGGACGGGCTTGATTAGAAAGGAGACCCCGAAGGTGCCGTCATCGGCGGGGAAGGTAGAAAAGGCGATGAAGTCGCGGTGGGTGAGAACGGCGGATTTGTCGAACATGCGCTTCTTGCCAGCGATCTCGAAATCGAAAGTCAGACGTTTGCCGGCGTTCTGATTGGTCTCGAGGTGGAAGCTGACCACGGATTCGGATTTTTTCCCATTGGCGTAGCATGGGAGAGACAGGAGACAGAAAAGTGAAAGAATGAGCCAGCGCATGGCGGGGACTTTAGGGTAAAATAGGGATAGGAGGGAAGCGGGAAAACTGACTGAATGGCAATGAAATGCGATTAGTGGGCGATTGTCGGGAGATTCTTCGGCGGGAAGAGGTCGAATTCGGGACAAAAAAGCGGTGAACAGGCACTCCTGTCCACCGCTATGAAAGGGATCGTGGGCTAAGTTAGCAACCGCAGCCGCCGCCACCACCACCGCCGCAGCAACCGCCGCTGGAGGCTTCAGCGATCTCTTCGTCGCTAGGGACGTGGCCTAGCTCGAGAGTGAGGCTGATGTATTTGGAAACGGTCTGCTGCATGTTCTGGAGCTCTTGTTGAGCTGCAATGAAACCGGCAGCGGTTTCGTTGGCGAAGAGCTGCTGGCGCATGCTCTCGAATTCACCAATCTCGTCCTGAGTGATCTCAAGGCCGGCCATTTGCTTCTGTTGCAGTTCTTCTCCCTTGGTCTGGACCATGCGATACTGGTTCTGAGCTTCTTCATTCTCGAAGAAGAGATTGAGCTGGCCCTGGAGCGCATTGAACTCGGCTGAATCAGTGATCAGGCTGCAAAGTTCTTTAGTTTTGGAGATGATTGGAGAATCGGCGGTCAAAGTTGTCATGCGAGAGCCTTAGGCGCTTAAGCCCTTACCTGCAACCCAACAGTTCGAAAATCCGGCTTTTGAGTGGTCGGTTGGAGGATACTGACGGATTTGAAAACTTTTGGGCTGACACTGAAAGGGTGACGTGTGGA
>CAXIBU010000011.1:0-27970 GCA_964021555.1 uncultured Verrucomicrobiales bacterium
TGACCTAAGCGGTCTGCAACTCGGCTCCACAAGGGGGCCGCAGGGTGTGCACATCGATTGCGTTTGTGGGCATCATTCCACCAAACAACATTGATATGAAATTTACCGATTTGGGTCTTTCCGACTCATTATTAAACGCCGTGGCCGATAAGGGCTACGACACCCCGTCTCCGATCCAAGCTCAGGCCATCCCTGCCATCCTCAAAGGGCGCGACGTGCTCGCTGCTGCTCAGACAGGAACGGGCAAGACCGCAGGTTTCACCCTTCCGATGCTCCATCTCCTCAACGGCGGACCACGTCCGGCATCAAAGCAGGTCAGAGCCCTCGTTCTGACCCCGACACGTGAACTCGCCGCTCAGGTCGAGCAGAGCGTCATTGACTACGGCAAGCACCTCAAACTCAACAGCCTCGTGGTCTTCGGCGGGGTAGGCATCAATCCACAAATCAACCGCCTGCGTCGCGGTATCGACATCTTGGTCGCCACACCGGGCCGTCTTCTCGACCTCATGGAACAGGGGGCTTGCGACCTCAGTCGTGTCGAATTTCTGGTCCTCGATGAGGCTGATCGCATGCTCGACATGGGGTTCATCAACGACATCAAGAAAGTCGTCAAAGTCGTCCCGAAAAAACGTCAGACCTTGCTGTTCTCGGCGACTTTCTCAAAAGAAATCCGCGCCATCACCCGCGATTTTCTCAACAATCCGATCACCGTCGAAGTGGCTCGGGAAAATACCGCTGCCGAGACGGTTTCTCAGCGCGCCTACCGTTGTGATGCGAGCAGTAAGAGCGATCTGACTGTTCGTTTGATTAAGGACGGGAACTGGTCCCAGGTCCTGATCTTCACTCGCACCAAGCACGGTGCCAACCGACTCAGCGACAAGCTGACCACCAACGGTATCAATTCGAGTGCCATTCACGGGAACAAATCACAAGGCGCCCGGACACGTGCGCTCGAGGGATTCAAGGACGGCAGGGTGCGGGTGCTGGTTGCCACAGACATCGCCGCTCGAGGAATCGATATTTCGCAGTTGCCTCACGTCATCAATTTTGAATTACCCAATGTGCCGGAAGATTACGTTCACCGCATCGGGCGGACCGGTCGGGCGGGAATGGAGGGCGAGGCGATTTCCCTCGTTTGCAATGACGAGCGGCCTTTCTTTAAGGCGATCCAGCGCCTGATCAAGCAGGACATTTCTCTGACGGATGTCGAAGGTTTCGAGCCAACACTGTGGCCAGACCGCGCCCCAACTTCCGCCGAAGTCATGAAGGCTGCCGAGCAACGCAAGCGCGAAAATCGTGCGGCTCGTGGTCCTCGTCGTGACAACAAGCAGGGCGGAGGACGCTCCGGTGGAGGTGGTCAGAAATCCGGCCGCCCCCAAGGCAAAAAGGCTGCGACCGGTCAGCGCCAGCGCCGCCGCTCGCGTCGTCCCTAAGTCTACCGACCAAATCACAGTGGCTTAGTGCTTGGCGCTAAGTCACTTTTTTGTGCGCGGACTCCCCGGGCTGCTTGTTAGTGAAGCGCGTCATATTTCGCTTTAATTTTCCAGCAGAGAGGGTAAGGGTCACCCCGTTATGGGTTGCCGCACACCAAAAATTGATCCGATCCTGCACCAGGACAAGAAGCCTAGCTGGATCAAGGTCCGCCTTCCAAATAATCCTATTTTCTGGGATACCAAATCGATGGTCGCCGATCTCGATCTGGTGACGGTTTGTGAGGAGGCTCAATGCCCGAACCGTTGGGAATGCTGGGGCCATGGCACGGCTACCTTTATGATCGCTGGTGACAAGTGCACCCGCGCCTGCGGCTTCTGCGCGGTCAAGACCGCCAAACCCGATGCCCTCTCCGATACCGAGCCTCAGCGTGTTGCCGAGGCAACTCGGCGGATGCGTCTCAAGCACGTGGTCATTACCGCTGTCGCAAGGGACGACCTCAAGGACGGTGGAGCCGAGCATTTCCAGCACACGATCGAAGCCGTTCGTGCACTGAATCCTGGGATCATCATCGAAGTTCTGGTCCCTGACTTTAACGATAGAGATTGGGCCCTTGAAATGGTGATGGATGCACGTCCTCACATCTTCAACCACAACCTCGAAACGATCGAACGCCTGACCCCGCTGGTTCGCTCTCGTGCGAAATACTGGCGCTCGCTGACGGTTCTCAAGAAAGCAAAAGCCATGGTGCAGGGCAAAGTCGCGACCAAATCGGGCATGATGCTCGGTCTGGGTGAGACGCACGATGAAGTGTGCCGATCCATGGACGACCTTCTCGATCACGACGTGACGGTTCTCACACTCGGCCAATACCTCCGCCCAACGACCAACCACCTGCCGGTTGTGGAATACATCCACCCTGACAAATTCGCTGAATACAAAGAGATCGCGATTGCCAAAGGCTTCCGCCACGTAGCTTCCGGTCCCTTGGTTCGCTCCTCTTATCACGCGGACGACTTCCGCCCCGAGCTCGACATCCTTGAGGATGTGGAAAAGGTCGCCGGGCGCGTCGATGACTTGGAGCTGAAACCCGAGGACCTCAAGATCCCCGCTGCACGTCCGGACCTCGTCCGCGCGTCGCTCTCTCGCGAGGAAGCTTGAATTTGTAGCGAAGCTGCTAGCAGGTTTGAGTTGACCACAGGGGGGCTAGGGTAGATTGTAAGAGCAGTGATGCGTCATTATCTCCCGATTATATTAGCTGCCACCGCAGCGCTTCTTCCTTCTTGTGAGTCCCTCAATCAGCCATTGACCGAAGGGAGGATCAGTCCTCTCGATGTTGCTGGCACGACTGCCCGCGCGAAAGCCGTGGCTGAAGCTGGCCCGGCAGGGATGGGCGGGTTCTTTCAACCTGGTGAATACGTTGCGACCAATTCGCCCAGCACGCCTTTCTTCAAGAAGAAACCTGCTGGAAATGCCACGGCGGACCAGATGTTGCCCTTGAATGAGCCATTGAAATTCCTCGCCGATGAGGATGCGTATTTCAAAGTTGAGACGAGTAAGGGAGAGGTTGGCTATGTTCCTGCGCTGATGGTCGCCATTCCGATGGATAATCCTGATCCACTCCCGGGCATCATTGATCTGCCTGAACTTCCTCCACTTGATGATCCGGGTGGTTTGCCACCGCTTCCCGATCCCGATTCCTTGGTTGATCCTGCAGCTCCACCTGCGGATGGGGCCGAAGAGCCAGAGCCAGCCGCACCTGCTGCGCCGAAAGATCCTGTCGCGCCAGTGGCTCCGCCTCTCCCCGAGCCCTGAATTTTTGGCAACTGCGGCTTAAAGCGTTGCTAAGTTTTCAGAAAGACGTTATGTTTTCTGAAATTTCCGAAAATGACCGACGAGAACCAAAAATTAGCTGAAGCCCGCGAACATTTCGTTTCCCAATGGGGTGCGATCGGTAGCGGATGGGGCATCAGCCGAACCATGGCTCAGGTTCACGCACTTCTTTTGACCGCTCCTGATCCACTGTGCACTGACCAAGTCATGGAAACTCTGGGCATCAGCAGGGGAAATGCTCATACCAATCTAAAAGAGCTCCTCAGCTGGGGCCTGATCCGCTCGACGCCTGTTCGGGGCGAGAGACGTGAGTTTTTTGAAGCTGAGAAGGACATTTGGAAAGTCGTCACCATCATCGTCCGCGAGCGCAAACGCCGTGAGATCGAGCCAACGATCCGCATTCTCGATGAGTGCATCGAAAAAGTCGAAGGGGAGGACGATCCACAGGCCGTGGAATTTCAGAAGCAGATGAAGGATCTCAATGATTTCGTGAATCTCGCGATGAAATCCGCCGACACCGTCGTCAA
The DNA here is from genome assembly GCA_964021555.1 of uncultured Verrucomicrobiales bacterium. Taxonomy (GTDB): domain Bacteria; phylum Verrucomicrobiota; class Verrucomicrobiia; order Verrucomicrobiales; family Akkermansiaceae; genus CAXIBU01. The sequence continues at coordinate 3,792 of CAXIBU010000011.1, forward strand.
AATGCGCTACCCCAGTGCTCTTAAGTTAGCGGGCAAATTGTTTGGCTAAGTCGCACCTCAGAGGTGACCTTAATATTTCCAGGCCCCTTTGCCCTCGGAGCGCGCCTTGCGCTCTAGTTCTTTGAGCCGCTTCTTCTGCTGTTGCGTGCTCGTGCCATCGGGTAGTTTGGCTGGCTTGGTGTGAATGCGGGCAAGCCCGCGCTCAATCAGAAGCTCGTGGAGCCAGCGGGGACCCGACTCAAATTCGACTTCGACGAAGGCGTAGCGTCTGGCACCGTTGTAGACTCGCTCGCCAGTGCTGTGGACCTCAAAAGCATGGGTTTCCAAAAGTTGCTGGACGTATTTCTTCGCGTCCTTGCCAGTCTGGACGGCTTGCTTGTCACTGATGCCAAAGTATTGGGCTTGTTGGCGCACCCTGTGATGGTTGGTGTCTCCATCTCGGTAGCTCTTCATAGCGCTCTCTGGCGCATCGGCATAATACAGGCGGTATTGGGTCGAGCTGCCATCTGCATGGTCGATCCAGAAACTATCTCCGTCGTTCATTCGGCTGTCTTGAATTTTATCTCCGTGCCCAGAGCTCTGAGTGGAACCCTTGGGGGGGCTAGCGGGAGAGTCGGTTGATACAAGTGAGCCATTGAAATAGTAGAGGAGGGCAAGAATGACCAAGCTAGCCACCGTGATGGCGGCTTGTTTGGGGCCTTTTTTAGAACTGCTCATAAGCCTTCGAAGCCTTTGTAGGGCGTGTAAGTGCCGGTAGGCACCTTGTGCTTGCGAAATTCTTTGCGCAAGCGGCGGTTCTTGCGAATGAAGGCGGTGGGGTCAGCCCAATTGTTGAGGTTCTTGCCGACACTGTTGCGCTGCATCCCAATGCTCAGGTTATGCCGAATCTCAAAATGCAGGTGGGCGGGATACATGCCGCGATTACTCCCCATGGTGCCAATTTGCTGACCTCGGCGAACGACCTGCCCCTTCTCGACCATAATCTTTCTGAGGTGACCGTAGAGTGAATCGACGAATTTGACCTGACCGCTATCGGGATCTCGGTAGGCGTGGCGAATGATGACCACGCGGCCCCATCCACCTCTGATGTCGTAGGCAAAAGTGACGATGCCGTTGGCGGTTGAGTAGATGGGATCGTGCAGGTCGCTGTCGCCACCTCCAGTGCCGTTCCAGTCCTCGCCAAAGTGCACTGGGTAGCGCAAGCGCATGCCGCGTGCCTTGTAGTAGTTATCCGCATTCGGCTTGCCGACGGGAAAGTCGAAACCGTCAGCCAGGGCCAAGCGAACTTCCCCGGCAGAGAGAGCTGGGGACTGGCAGAGCAGGACGCTCAGGCAGATCGCAAACAAGAACCGGAACATGACGGGCGAGTTTGCCTTTTCAAATGGCTCAGGCCAAGGAGAAATAAAGGACTCCAGCGATACCGACGGTCGCGCAGTAGTAGGCAAAGTATTCCAACTTGCCACGCTTGATTACTTCGAGAACCAAGTAAACGGCAATGAGCCCGGAGACAAAGGCTGCGGTGGCTCCAACCACGTAGGCTTGGATATGGCTGGGGTCCATCGCGAGGAATTCTTCCGCATCAAGCACTACCGCGCCGAGAATGGCGGGGATGGACAGTAAGAAGGAAAATTCGGCGGCTTGTGCTGCCTTCACCTTGGTAATCAGGCCACCGACGATGGTTGAGCCTGATCGGGAGATTCCCGGCAAGATGGCAAAGGCTTGAAAGCAGCCCATGACCACGGCGCTGAAGGGACCGACCTCTTCTTTTTCCCCCTTGGGGCCGAATCGTTGGAACATCAGCAAGATCGCAGTGACGACCAGAAGACCACAGACCAAGGGGAGGTTTTGCTTCAAGCTTTCGAAGTGTGGTTTCAAGACGAGCCCTGCAAACACAGCGGGAAGGGTGCCGAGGAACAGCATGAAGATCATTCGGCGCTCGGCCTTCAGCTCCGAATTCCAAAGCGACTGGGTGAGCTTCAGCAGTCGCTTATGAAAGAAGATGATGACGCTGAGCAAGGTCCCCAAGTGAACGGCGACTTCGAAGGTCGTTCCTGGAGGTTTGATGCCGAGGAGTCGCTCGCCAATGACCAAGTGGCCAGTGGATGAGATCGGGAGAAATTCGGCGAGTCCTTGGACAATTCCTAGGATGAGGGCCTGCCACCAATTTGGTTCCATGATTACTTGGGAGAGGGGATTACTTGGAATGTTCAATCATCGCGTAAGCGTTATGATTGTGGATGCTCTCGAAGTTCTCGGCTTCGACCCGATACCAGGAGATGCCGCTTTGCGCATTCGCCTTGCCAGCGACATTTCGCACGAGGTCTTCGACGAAGACTGGGTTATCGTAGGCTTGTTCGGTCACGAATTTTTCGTCGGGACGCTTCAAGAGTGAGTAGAGCTGGGCGCTGGCGCTTGTTTCTACTAGTTCGATCAGATCTTCGATCCAGATCGGGCCATCAGAAAAGCGAACGGAGAAGGTAACGACCCCGCGCTGGTTGTGAGCGCCGTATTCGCTGATCGCCTTCGAGCAAGGGCAGAGCGTGGTGACGGGCACCATCACGGTTACGATGAAGTCACGCTCGCCAGATTTATCGAGTTCGACTTCGAAGCGGATTTGATAGTCAAGCAGTCCTTCCTTTTGGCTCACTGGCGCGGCCTTGGAGCGGAAAAAAGGAAATTCGAAGGTGCAATGGACTCGTGAGGATTCCAGGCGCTGGAGTAGCTCCTTGGGGATCTTGGCAATTGAGTGAACGTCAAGGCGCGGGCCGTGGGAGTTGAGCACTTCGACGAAGCGGCTCATGTGCGTGCCTTTGTAGTGCTCGGGGAGGTCGACAGCGAGAGCGATCTCGGCGACCGTGGGCTGCACGCGGTTTTCTTTGTCAGCGATCTCGATGGGGTAGCGCAGGCCTTTGACCCCGACTCGGTCGATGGGAATCTGACGGTGGTCCGTCGAATTTTGAATATCAGTCAGCTCTTTCATGGGCACAAAAAAGGGTTTGTCCGTTTTCAGCAGACAAACCCATGGTAAATGAACTTTAGGTTCCTAAGTCGCGAAAATGCGGCTTATGGAAGGAGGTTGACGGCGCGAGCGCGCTTGATCTCACGGGTGATCTTACGGTGCATCTTGGCGGAAACGCCTGTGACGCGACGTGGAAGGATCTTTCCTGTTTCAGTAGTGAACTGGCTGAGAAGCTCAGGGTTCTTGTAGTCAATCTTCTCGACGGGCAGGTCCATACGACGCTTGGGCATCGTGCGGTTGTTGCGACGGAAGCTGATGAGGCGCTCTTTAGTCTTTGGTTGTGGCATGTGCTTGTTTTCCTAGTGGGGTCCCTTGGGGCCCGTTGGTTATAAGGACGAGTTCAAAAAGGCTGCGTTCTGCTTGGTGAAATTCGCGGTTAGCGAAGTTCGCGGTGCAGGGTGCGGCGATTGAGGAACTTGTTAAATTTCACCTTTTCGAGGCGACCAGGCGTGTTCAGACTCTTTTTGTTACGGGTGGTAACGTATCGAGAAGTCGGCTTGCCTTCGGCTTTGGCTTCGGTGCATTCAATAATAATGATGTCTCTTGGCATATCGCTATGAGGTGAAAGTGGGAGGTGGCTTTTAGTTCAGTCTCTCTGGGAGTCAAGAAAAACCCGTGATGATTTTTCATCCACCTTGCCATCGGTGTATCCGAAGCTGGCCTTAGGGTCGAAACGGCGACGTCCGTGCTCCTTTTCCCATTCAGTCTGCTCTTCGACAGTGAGGCGGGCGAAAGGGATGGCTTCCAAGCGCTCTTTCTTGATCAGTTTGCCGGAAATTTCGCAAATTCCGTATTTGCCATGTTCGATGCGGCTCAGAGCTTCATCAATTTCATAAAGGGCATCTTGCTCCTTGGATAAGATGGAGAGGGCAAATTCGCGATCATAGGAATCGCTCCCCGCATCTCCTGAGTGAACTCCTCCGGCGGTCGATTCCGAGCCCTCGGTGCGAACCCGCATGCTATTGCGCTGGGCCTCGCTCATGGCGTCAAGGAGTTGATCCTTGAGGTCGAGAAGACGAGCTTTTTGTTTGCGGATAAAGGCAGCGGAGTGCCCTGGTGTTTTGGCTGTTGAACTCATGTGTTAGTATGTGAAAATCTACAGGGTCACTTGATGGCGGGGACAGGCTCGCCGGAATCGTAATCGCCCGTTTCGCGGATCCAGATGTTTTGATATTCGACGGGGTCGCCGTGGAATTGCAGCCTGATCGGGCCCTTGATGGCGATTTTTCCGTTGTAATTGGCGACTTGACGGTAACGAGTCGGTCCGAGAAACGCCTTGTTGTGGTGGAGCACGACTCCGTTGTGAATCACGGTGACTTTGGCTGGTTCGAGCAGCTTGCCGTCCGGGGTCGTCTTGGCAGAGGTGAAGATGATGTCGTAGCTCTGCCATTCGCCCTGGGGTAAAGTGGCGTTCACCAATGGTGGGGTCTGGCCGTAGAGTGCTCCTGCCTCGCCATCGGGGTAGCTTTCGTTGGCATGCGATTCGAGAATCTGGATTTCATGACCGCCGGGAAGGAAGACGCCGCTATTGCCGCCACCTTGGCCGTTGACTTTGCGTCCAGCCGGGATGCGCCACTCCAGGTGGAGTTGGAAGTCGGAAAATTCCTGCTTGGTTTTGATGTCGCCGATCTTGGAGGCGACTAGGACGCCATCTTTCACTTCCCAGGCGGGACCACCCTTCATCGAGGTCCAGGCATTTGAGTCGGTGCCGCCGAAGAGGACGCTTGCATCAGATGGGGCCTTCACATGAACGGCTCCCTGTGGAGTCACCTTGGCAGGTTGTGGGCGTGTCCCGTCATGAACGACGTAGGGTGAGTTGGGGAGTTTGGGCGTCGTGGGAACATGGCCTTTACCCATGGGCTCAGCCAGTAACATGGCCGGAGCAAAGCTCAATATCGTCGTCAATGGTCTGATCATTCTAGGAGAGCAGCAAATTCGACCGAAGCTGCCAAGCTTGAATTAGGACTCTGGTGCTTGTCTTTGAACACTTGCCTTGCTAAGGATGTCCAAACGGACAACCTTAACCGAAGATTTATGAAAAAGCTCCTCCTTGGAATGACACTCGCAGCGGGCGCCGCAATGGCTCCACTTTATGCTCAAAATGATGCAGAACCCGAACAGCCAAAGTGGGTGGTGGAGTTTAACAATCTTCCCGAACAAAAGCGTGAGGCCTTCGCGTCAGGCTTTCGTGATGCCTCGAGAATGTTTGAGCAAAAGCGGGTTTTTGAGGCCTTGCAGAACCTTCAAAAGATTGAGGATATCTTCAAAGATCACCCTCAGTTGATGAATTTGATGGGCGCATGCTACGTCGAATTTCGTTCTTTTGAAGAAGCCAAGAAGCACTTCAATCGTGCGCTAGAGCTTTCGCCAGGTAATCTTAGCGTCCGCTTCAATATGGCGGAGATTGAATTTGTGCGCGGCAATTGGGCCGAGTGCATGAAGCAGTTTGGAAAAATCGTCGGTGAAATGCCGAATAAGGATTCGTCTAGTGCCCAGCTCTGCCACTTCAAGATGTATATCTGCGCGCTGAAGACAAATAATCAAGAGGAAGCCAAGCGCCTTGCCAATCTTCACGAAGAATTCGAAGACACGCCATACTACTACGTGGTCAAAGCCGTGGGTGCCTTCGAAGAAGGTAATGATGAAGAGGCTCAGACGTGGTTGCGCTCAGCCAATACGGTCTATGGTCGCCACCAGGCCAAGTCCCGAGATCTGACTGCCTTCAAGGACGCGATGATCGAATCTGGTTACCTCCAGAGCTTCTACGGCAGCGAGCACAATGAGGCTGCAGAGGCTGGCGAATAAGTGAGATAAGTTCTTCGCTAGTCGCGGCCGAGGGTGTTGATTCGATAGAAGATCACTCCTCGCTCTTCAGAACGCTGGATTCGCGATCCGAGCAGAGTCTCCATGCCCTGTTGCTCCATGCGAATGGCGCTGGGGAATTCCTGCAAAATCCGTCTGAGCGGGTGGTGATACTCGTGAATGGTGAATCCGCTGCCAGCTTCGTAGTTGCAGACTGCGACGTGACCGGATTTTTGTCTCTCATCAACCAATCGAGTGGTCTTTTCAGCGATGGATTTCCCCCTGCCGACAGCCGTGGCCATTCCCTCGCGTCGTTCTTGGAAGCACTGCATCAACAGGCGCTCAGGTGCTGATTGACCGAAAAGTTTCGCAGCGCTGTGCAGAATTTTGATCAGTGTCTCTGAGTCTTCGCCAGGGAAGAAAACTTGGGCTTTTTTGGCGAGTTTGTAGACCAGAATGGGCCTTCCAGACCCCGTCGGGATACTGCGCCGTCTCTCAAGAAAACCTAGTTTCTGAAGTCGTTCACAGTGCGGTTGCAGTCCCGTGTAGCTCATTTTGAGGGTTTTGGCCAAATCACTGAGCGAGACTTCACCTTGGCTCTTTAATACTCCAATGATTCCAGCGTAGTGAGGTCTCATGGTGTCTTGGATCTCTCCAAGGAATCGGTGAAGTGGCTGCATGCCGATAAGCTTGGGTTTTTGATCCGCGGCCTGCAAGCCTGAGTGAGCCTGTCATGAAAAATTCATCATTCTGGCGCTGGTCGTTTGACACCATTTCGACGTGAACTAGACTGCTCCTGTCGTGGGCGGACCGACCTGAGCTTGGATGTTTCTACTGTTTCCTCCACGACGTTACTATTATGGACACAGCGGACTTACCTTCGAAGCGGCAATTTCATTCTCATGCGCCAGGCTACTGGCCTGCGGAGGCGATGGTGAAGTGGGACGATCACCGGTGGCAACTGAAGAACCGAGTCAACAGCCTGACGGAACTGGAGAAGCACCTCAATCTGACCGATGTCGAGCGGGCTGGTGTCCTGCTTTCGGGGAATAAGTTGGCAATGTCGATCACTCCGCATTTTTTCAATCTGATCGACCGTGATGATCCGGATTGTCCGATTAGACGCCAGGTGATCCCTCGACTTGAGGAGAACTGGACTGCTCCGGAAGAGCTTTCTGATCCCTGCGGTGAAGATGGGGACATGCCCGTTCCCGGACTTGTCCACCGTTATCCCGATCGTGTCCTTTTCTTGGTGACTGATCGCTGCGCGAGCTATTGTCGATACTGCACCCGCAGTCGGGTGGTCTCTGGCGTGGGCGAGCAAAGTCTCGAAACACAGTGGGAGGCTGCTTTCGAGTATCTTGAAAATACGCCTCAGGTGCGTGATGTGTTGCTCTCCGGTGGAGATCCGCTTTTGTTCTCTGATAACAAGTTGGAGAAAATTCTGAGCCGGCTCCGAGCCATCCCTCATATCGAATTTGTTCGCATCGGTTCCCGTGTGCCGATTTTCCTTCCGCAGCGCATCACTCCTGAGCTTTGCGCGATGCTGCAGAAATATCATCCGCTGTTCATTTCTATTCATACAAACCACCCGAAAGAACTGACCTCTGAGGTCAAAGAGGGGCTTGAGCGATTGGCGAACCATGGCGTGGTCATGGGGAATCAAAGTGTCCTGCTAAGAGGGGTGAACGACTCCGTTGAGGTCCAGAAGGAGCTCTCACACCGGCTTTTGATGTGCCGTGTCCGTCCTTATTATCTCTATCAGTGCGACCTGATCGAAGGCTCATCGCATTTGCGCACGACCGTGCAAGAAGGGCTCGATATCATGCAAGAACTCCGCGGCCACACGACTGGCTATGCGGTGCCGCAGTTTGTCGTGGATGGGCCAGGAGGAGGTGGCAAAATTCCACTGAACCCAGATTACATCGCGGAAAAGAGCGACCAGGGCGTGGATCTCAAAAACTTTGAGGGCAATAACTACCATTATCCGTCACCGACCGAAATTCCGGCCGAGGAGCGAGAACGACTTCTAAGTTCAGCTGAGGCCTGTTCTTGCTGATGTCGAATTCGAATCGGCCGAAAGTTTTGGTTACTGGTGCCTCGTCAGGCATCGGGCAGGCGATTGCCGAGCTCCTAAGTCAGAACGGCTTCACGGTGCTTGGCACGACCCGTGATGTATCGGGTCAAGATCAGTCAGTAGCGTGGCAGTGGGTCCCGCTCGACCTTCGTGGCGAGGATTCGATCAATGCTCTACCGCAGCAGGTGGGGGAGGTCGACTTTCTGGTCAATAGCGCGGGCAAGGCTTACTTGTCTTCGCTGATTGATGGCGAGGCAGAACAGTGGGATGAGATGTGGGAGGTCAATGTGCGAGGCTTGGCGCTGGTGACAAAGGTCATGTTGCCCCAAATTTCCAGCACTGGAGCAGTGATCAATATCAGCAGCTTGAGCGGACATCGAGTGCCGCCGTCGGGCGGGTTCTACTCGCCCACGAAATTCGCTGTTCGCGCTCTGACTGAGTCGCTTCGCTTGGAGCTCAGGGGGCGTGGCAGCTCGATCCGGGTTGGTAGTATCTCTCCAGGGTTCGTGGATACGCCTTTGCTCAATGATTACTTCGACGGTCGCGATGCTGCTCTGGAGCAGCTCCGTAAAAGTGCCACGATGCTGAAGCCTGAAGATGTTGCCGCTGTGGTGATGACATGGGTGCTTGCCGAGCCTTACGTCGAGTTGGGTGATATCTCGTTGCGCAGTGTGGCTCAGTCGATTTAGTCGCCAGGCTTTGATCGGTATTTCTCAACGGCGAGAACAAGCCCGTCGGCAACCCCATCCGCATACTCTCGAAAGATAGATGGGCGCATTTTACCCGCGACCTTCTTGGTTCCCTCGTAATCGCCAGCCATGACCCGGTCGTAGACAACCTGAGTATTCATCACGTAGGGCTCGAAATACAGCACTGGCGATGGGAAGATTCGGTTGGCGAGCAAGTTGCGTTTCCAAACGAAGGGCGTCGGGCCAGGCTTGGCCATGGCCATGGCGGTATAACGATAGGCTTCGAGCCCGGATTTCTCTGCAAAATGGGTCGCGACCTCCGCGGCGAGCACGGATTCCACTTCATCGCAGCGCTGGAGTAGTCTTTGCAGCATCTCGAAGCGCTGGTCATCTTGGGCAAGCTCACCAGCTCCATAAGCCCCATTGACGAGAAGATGGAAATGATTGCGAGTCGTTAGGGTAGGGGATTTGGGGTCTCCCCAAGCTTCCGCATTAAAGTGCAGGCAAAGGGTGAGATCAGGCTGAAAATCGTGGTGTAGGCGCTTGGCTCGCTCACGAATCTCGCTGACCCGATAAAAAAACAAGGCAGCGCGCCTTTGTTGCTCAAATTCGGTGGAGTTTGAGCCGTCGAGGTCGTCTTTGGCTTGTTGCGAGAAGTCCTTGGGGCGAAACTTCGTGATAGGCTCGTTTGTCATTCGCGTCAGGTAAGTCGATGCTCCTAGTGCCTCGAGCCGAGCCTTGAGTAGCATCGCGACTTTCAAAGTCATCTCACCTTCGCGGACCGGTGGGCCTTGATCGATCCGGAACTCACGGCCCTCCATCTTGGCAAAATGACCACCGATGTGGCCTGGGTCGATCGCGATTCTCATGCCGAGAAGCGGTCGTTTCGGATCAGGGTTCGCGGGGATCTGGCTTGGTGAACGCCACTTTCTAGGCGGAGTCTGGTCAGTCGAATGAGCCGCAAATTCAAGAATGAAAGGCTCCGTGCCCTCGCTCCGATGGATGAGCGCCTTTTCCTCATCGATGCGAATCACTGTCCTCCAAGCTTCCCTCAATGAATAAGTCTGCTCAAGTGCAGCCACAAATTCGGCTCGGGTCATACTGCCTTGATAGACCTGTAAGCGCTCCCATTCGGGTGCGGTCCCCAAGCGAGCTAGCTGCGAAGGAGTCGTGTTGTCCGCCGTTGCAGGTGGAGCTGTCGGCTGAAGCTTAGTTGGTTCAGTCGATTGCTTGGGCCATAAGAATGCAATTACCAGGACGATTCCGGCGATCCCGATCATCAGGAGGGGGATAAATACGGCGTAGGAAGATGTGGGTTTCTGGCTCAAGAGCAGTGGAATTGGATTAGGATTCTTGAATCCTTTCTAGAATTATGAAATTCAGTGTTTGTGATTCGATTACTTTTCCTCGGCGACATTGTGGGTGAACCTGGCCGAAGGGCTGTGATTCAAAATCTCAAGTCTATTAAACGTGATGAGGACATCGATTTTATCGTTGTTAACGGTGAAAATTCAGCTGGCGGCCGAGGAATCACCAAAAAGATCGCAATCGACCTCTTCCGTGCCGGTGTCGAGGTCATCACCTTGGGCGATCATACGTGGGATCAGAAAGAGGTGACAAGTTACCTTCCCCTTGAAGCCCGAGTTATTCGTCCCTTGAATTTCGGTCTCGATGCGCCTGGCAATGGTTCCGTAGTCATCGATACCGACTGGGGTTCCATTGCGGTAATTAATGCCATGGGGCGCACCTTCATCAATCCTCCGCTCGACAATCCATTCAACATGATTGATGTCGAGATCGATAGGATTACTGAAAAATTCGGTAAAATTCCGATCTTTGTCGACTTTCACGCAGAAGCTACCAGTGAAAAAATCGCCATGGGACGTCATTTGGATGGCCGGGTCAGCGCGGTCGTTGGCACCCACACCCACGTCCAAACGGCCGATGAGCGAATTTTTCCAGGCGGCACCGCTTTTCTTTGTGATGCTGGGATGTGCGGGCCCGACGATTCGGTGCTCGGGCGCTCGGTCGATGCGGTGCTCTATCGATTCAAAAATAACCTGCCAACCCGTTTCCCCGTCGCAAAAGGTCCCGTGAGACTTTGCGGCGCAATTATCGACATTGAGGAATGCAGCGGACAGGCCGTAGCGATCCGCCGTTTCACCCGTTTGGTCACCCTTCCTTAACCTTAAATATCAAGCGGTTCTGAGCCGAGTGAAAATCAAGCGGGAAAAAGGCTAAAAAAGTTTTGACACCGGGGCCTTGATTGATAGGTTGCGCCTCGCTCCACCGAGGGCGTCTTTCGAATGACTGGGCGGGATTCACGTTCACTGTTACTTGAAGGGCATCAAAAGTGGAGTTGAAGATAAGCTTGCTTCTGTAGCTCAGGGGTAGAGCGCATCCTTGGTAAGGATGAGGTCGCGGGTTCAAATCCCGCCAGAAGCTCCATCTTCAAACAAACTAATCTCGCATACGGAAAAACAAGCCCAATGCGGCTAAACACAAAATACAATGGCTAAAGAAGCATTCGAACGCACAAAGCCGCACGTCAACGTTGGAACCATTGGGCACGTTGACCACGGCAAAACTACCCTTACCGCAGCAATCACCACTGTCCTTTCTGAGGCAGGTGGCGGCACCGCTAAGGCATACGCAGACATCGACGCCGCTCCAGAAGAGCGCGAGCGTGGTATCACTATCTCCACTGCACACGTGGAATACGAAACCGCCAATCGTCACTACGCTCACGTTGACTGCCCAGGTCACGCTGACTACGTCAAAAACATGATCACTGGCGCCGCTCAAATGGACGGTGGCATCTTGGTATGTTCCGCGGCTGACGGCCCAATGCCTCAGACTCGTGAGCACATCCTTCTTGCTCGTCAGGTTGGTGTTCCTGCTCTTGTGGTCTTCCTCAACAAAGTCGACCAAGTCGATGACGAAGAGCTTCTTGAGCTCGTTGAAATGGAAGTTCGCGAACTCCTTTCTACTTACGATTTCCCTGGTGACGACATCCCTGTTGTCATGGGCTCCGCTCTCAAGGCACTTGAAGGCGACGCAACTCACAAGGAAAACATCCTCAAGCTCATGGAAGCTGTTGATGCCTACATCCCTGAGCCAGAGCGCCCAGTTGATCAGGACTTCCTCATGCCTGTGGAAGACGTTTTCTCTATCTCCGGTCGTGGCACCGTTGTTACCGGTCGTATCGAGCGCGGTATCATCAAGAAGATGGAAGAAATCGAAATCGTCGGTATCCGTGACACCCAAAAGACGGCTGTCACTGACATCGAAATGTTCCGCAAGCTTCTCGACGAAGGTCGTGCAGGTGACAACGTAGGTCTCCTCGTTCGTGGTCTTAAGAAAGACGACGTCGAGCGTGGTCAAGTTATGGCCAAGCCTGGTTCTGTTACTCCTCACAAGAAGTTCACCGCTGAGGTTTACATTCTTTCCAAGGATGAAGGTGGCCGTCACACGCCATTCTTCTCTAACTACCGTCCTCAGTTCTACTTCCGCACGACTGACGTAACTGGTGCTATCAAGCTTCCAGACGGCGTCGAAATGGTCATGCCTGGTGACAACGTCACTATGGAAGTTGAGCTCATCACACCTATCGCCATGGAAAAAACCATGCGCTTCGCTATCCGTGAGGGTGGTCGCACCGTTGGTGCAGGTCGTGTTGCAGACATCCTTGACTAATTCCAAGAGACCACAGAGTCTCTTCTCGTAATCTCGCAGGGGCGCGCCGACATTCGGGGCGCCCCTGCAATTCTCCTCACGGAGAGCTAAATTCTCAATCGTAGGGCAGTAGCTCAATTGGTAGAGCGTCGGTTTCCAAAACCGAATGTCGCAGGTTCGAGTCCTGTCTGCCCTGCCATTGAGGATTTAGGCTCCAGGGAAACTAATTTCAAAATGTTCCGTAAAGCATCCACATTCGTCACCGAAGTGAAGGGCGAGCTCAAGAAGGCCAACTGGCCTTGGGAGTCCGATCCAAAAGTCACCGGTTTCAAAAAATACAAGCAGCTCATCGACTCCACGCTCGTGGTTCTTGTCGCGATGGTTTTCCTCGCTGCATTTGTCGGGCTTTGGGACATCATCAACCAAACGGTTGTTTCTTTCTTGGTTGGATTGGCTGGCTGATCGCCTCTCCTTCCTCATCACGCCGCCTGCGCACCTTCATCCGCGCGGAGCTTTGTGACCTCTAATTTTCAGACCTTTTCATCTCTTACCATGCCACGTATCCCAGAACCCAAAGACCAATGGTATGTCGTTCACGTTCTTTCCGGTCAGGAAAAACGCGTCGTCGCCAGGATCAAACGCCAGATCGAGTCCGAGGAAATGGGAGACTTCATTTATGAAGTCCTCATGCCGACCGAAACGGTCTCCGAAGTTCGTCGTGGTAAGAAGACCGAGACTGAGCGCAAGTTCTACCCCGGTTACATCATCATCAACATGAACCTCCTCACGCCGGATAATTCTCTGGTGGACCGCACTTGGTATTTTATCCAAGAGCTTGACGGGGTCATCGGATTTGCTGGCACCAAAGATCGTCCCATTCCCATGCGCCCGCGTGAGGTGGACGAGATGAAGCAGCAAATTCAAGCCCACGAAGAGGGCGCTCGCCCGAAGATCAGTTTCGAAATCGGCGATTCCGTCAAAGTGGCCGATGGTCCATTCGAAAGCCAAACCGGCATCGTCGAAGAGATCGACCCCGAAAAAGGCAAGCTTCTCGTCTCGGTTTCAATCTTTGGTCGTTCGACACCCGTCGAATTGGAATACTGGCAAGTTGAGAAAGCCTAAGTTCCATTCACCTCAATTTCTCAAATCTTTTCATTCAAAGCTTGACTGCCAGGCGGCAGCTCGCTTATCCACCACGTCCCACTCCGCAAAATCATGGCAAAGGAAGTCAAAACACAGATCAAACTCCAGATCCCCGCTGGTCAGGCAAACCCGTCACCTCCAGTTGGTCCCGCTTTGGGTCAAGCTGGTGTCAATATCATGGCCTTCTGTAAGGATTTCAACGCTGCTACTCAAAAGCAAGCGGGTGATGTCCTTCCTGTTGTCATCACTGTTTTCAAAGACGCCTCATTCACTTACATCACCAAACAGCCACCCGCAGCCATGCTTCTTAAGAAAGCTGCTGGCCTTGCTTCTGGTTCAGGTGAGCCCAACACCAAGAAAGTTGGCACCCTCAGCCGCGCAAAGTTGATGGAAGTCGTCGAGCGCAAGCTTCCTGACCTCAACACCAATGATCCCGAGCAAGCCGCTCTGATCCTTGAAGGCACCGCCCGTCAAATGGGTCTTGAGATCGTTGATTGATCCGATTTTTTGAAATGAGTGGCCACCGAGGCTCCTCATTTCATCAACCACCAAACGCAGGAGGAGCTCAGCTCCGTTTGAACTGCAACATCGCACATGTCCAAAAAACACAGCAAACGCTACAATAAGGCAGCTGATCTTGTCGGTAGCGACAAAGTCTACGCCCTTAACGAGGCGGTTGATCTTCTCAAGAAGCTCCCAGCTCCTAAGTTCGATCCAACTGTCACTCTTTCTTTCAACCTCAGCGTTGATCCTCGTAAGTCCGACCAAATGGTTCGTGGCTCTGTCTCGCTTCCTCACGGAACGGGTAAAGAGGTCAAAGTTGCCGTTTTCGCCACAGGTGACGCCGCCAAAGCCGCTGAAGACGCCGGCGCAACCATCGTAGGTTACGAAGACCTGATCAAAAAAGTCCTCGGTGGCTTCACTGATTTCGATGTTGCTATCGCGACTCCTGACGCCATGGCTGAAGTTCGTAAGATCGCTCGTGTTCTTGGACCTCGTGGCCTCATGCCAAACCCAAAAACCGGCACCGTCACTGACGACACCGCTGCTGCAGTCAAGGCTGTTCAGGCTGGTAAAGTTGACTACAAAGTCGATAAGTCATCAAACATTGCAGCTGCTGTTGGGAAGGCCTCATTCTCAGCTGAGCAGATCGTCGAGAACGCTTCAGCGCTTATCGAGTCCGTCGTAAAGGCTAAGCCAGCTAGCGCTAAAGGCTCCTACGTCAACTCCATCACTATCACCGCTTCAATGCTCCCCGGTATCGCTCTCGATACCGCACCGCATCTGGCTTAATCCCAATTACGGAGACATCAATGAATCCTGATAAAAAAATCATCATCGACGAGCTCTTGGACCGGGTGAACGCCTCACCTTTCCTTTTCGTCATCGACTACGCTGGGATGACCGTCCCCGAATTTGCAGAGCTTCGTGAAGAGCTCGGTAAAAACGGTGCTGAATGCCACGTTGCCAAAAACACCTACGTCCGTAAGGCTGCTGCAGAAGCTGGTCTTCCTGACTTCTCTACTTCACTCACTGGTCAGACTGCAGTCGTTACCGGTGCTGAAGATGCTCCTGGTGCTGCTAAAGCAATCAAGACTTTCGCCAAGAAGGCCAAAAAAGGCGCCGCTCTTGTCGGTGTCCTCGACGGTGAGCTTCTCGACGAAGCGCAAGTCAACGCACTGGCTGAACTTCCAAGCCGCGACGAGCTTCTTGCCAAGCTCCTCAGCGTCATCAATGCACCTGCCAGCAAGCTGGTCCGCACGATCAACGAACCTGCCGGTTCCCTCGCACGGGTGCTTCAAGCAAAAGCCGACAAAGGCTAAACAAACAATCTGAACGGATGGTGTCGCTCTCACAAGGACGGCACCTGATGAACCAAAAGGTTCCTCGTCGGACTCCGGCTGGAGAATCTTAAACGCCCCAGGGCTCTGGGCGCGACGATACCAACAAAATAATACAATGGCTGACATTAAAACAATCGCTGAAGAACTCGGCAAACTAACCGTCCTCGAAGCTGCTGAACTCGTTAAGCACCTCGAAGAAGAATGGGGCGTATCCGCCGCTGCACCTGTCGCTGTCGCCGCTGCTGGCGGAGCTGCTGGTGGTGGTGATGCCGCTGAAGAAAAAACTGAATTCGACCTCGTCCTCGCTGAAGCGGGTGGCAACAAGATCGCTGTCATCAAAGCCGTTCGCGGCGTAAAAGCTGGCCTCGGCCTTGCTGATGCCAAGAAATTGGTCGAAGAAGCACCTGTTGCTCTCCTTGAAGGTGTATCCAAAGAGGAAGCTCAAGAGGCCGCTAAAGGTCTCGAAGAAGCAGGCGCCAAAGTCGAGATCAAGTAATCTCTGCTGCTTTCAAGCGGGCGGTCGCATTATGTGGCCGTCCGCTTCTGCGGCTTCACGCTGCAACACATTTTTCATCCGAAAAATCCACGATATTATCGCCTTGCAGGCATCTACATAATCCAGGGTCAGCCCGCACTTCTTGATTTTTCAATCAGGCAGCGCGGTCCGTCTCTGGATGCCCCGCATTCAGAACTCTAGCCCTTCACTTGGGCACAATTAATCCAGCATCCCACTCTATATCCGTCATGGCCGAAAGACGTTACTTTGGAAAGATCGAAGAGGTGATCGAACCACCGAACCTCATCGAGGTTCAGTTACAATCCTACCGCGATTTCCTCGAACAAGATATCCCTGAAGAGGAGCGCAGTGATAATGGCTTATTTGCCGTTTTCCGCGAAATCTTCCCAATTCAAAGTTACGATGAGACCATCGAGCTGGATTTCGATGCCTTCGATATCGAAGACCCGAAACTGACCGCTCTTGAGGCGCTTCAGACCGGTGAAAGCTTTACTGCCGCGCTCTATGTGACTTTCAAATTGAAAGACGAGACTGGCACCAAGAAGGAGCGCGTCTACATGGGCGAGCTTCCAATGATGACCCGTCGCGGCACTTTCGTCATCAACGGTGCTGAGCGTGTTATCGTTTCCCAGCTGCACCGCTCACCTGGTATCTGCTTCGAAACTACCGAGCACCTTAACGGTAAGCTCCTCCACTCTTTCCGCATCATTCCTGATCGCGGTTCATGGTTGGAAGTCCAGTTCGATACCAACGATCTTCTTTACGTCTACCTCGACCGTCGTCGTCGTCGTCGTAAGTTCCTCGCTACCACTTTCCTTCGCGCCCTCGGTTTCCCAACTGACCGCGATCTTGTCGAACAGTTCTACGACATCGAGAAGCTCAAGCTCAGCGAGACCATCTCTGAAGAGAAGCTCACCAACAAGGTTCTCTTTGAGGACATTCTTGATGGTGAAGTCGTCGTGGCCAAGGCCTACGAGCCGATTACCATCGGTATCGTCCGCCAGCTCCTCGCACTCGGTCAGAAGACCGTTCAGGTCATCGATTCGTCCCAAGACGAGGTTCTTCTCAAGACTCTCAAGAAAGATCCTGCTTTCGACGAGGAATCCGCCCTCAAGGACATCTACAAGCGTCTTCGCCCTGGTGATCCGCCAACGGCAACGAATTCCAAGGCACTTCTCAAGCGCCTGTTCTTCGATCCTAAGAAATACGACCTCACTCGTGTCGGTCGCTACAAGATCAACCAGAAGCTCCAGCTCGACGTTGATTCCGATCAGCGCACCATGGTTCGTGAAGATTTCCTCAACGCCACCAAATACCTCCTTCGCTTGAAGAAGGGCGACGGTGTCCTCGACGATATCGATCACCTTGGTTCACGTCGTGTGCGTGCCGTTGGTGAGCTTCTTGCCAACCAGTGCCGCGTCGGTCTTGCCCGCACCGAGCGTTTGGTCAAAGAGCGCATGACTCTCTTCGACGTCAATATCGAAGGCATGACGCCACAGAAGCTCATCAACCCGAAAGCACTCAGTGCCGTGGTTCGTGACTTCTTCGGTCGTTCTCAGCTGTCTCAGTTCATGGATCAGACTAACCCTCTGGCTGAGCTGACGCACAAACGCCGTCTTTCTGCTCTTGGACCTGGTGGTCTTAACCGTGACCGTGCCGGATTCGAAGTTCGTGACGTTCACCCATCCCACTACGGCCGTATTTGCCCGATTGAGACCCCTGAGGGTCCAAACATTGGTCTGATCAACTCCATGTGCACCTACGCCCGAATCAATGAATTCGGGTTCATCGAGACTCCTTATCGTCGTGTCGTTGGTGGCAAAGTCACAAGCGACATCGAATACCTCACGGCTGACCAAGAGGAAAACTACCTCATCGCCCAGGCGAACAACCCAATCGACAAGAGCGGCAAGTTCCTCAACAAGAAGATCACCGCTCGTGAGCGTGGTGAGTTCATCGAAGTTGATCCCGACGATGCCGACTACATGGACGTTTCACCGAAGCAGTTGGTATCCGTCGCCGCAGGAATGATTCCATTCCTCGAGCACGATGACGCCAACCGCGCTTTGATGGGATCGAACATGCAGCGCCAGGGTGTGCCACTCCTCATTTCCGATTCTCCTCTCGTAGGAACCGGACTCGAAGGCAAGGCCGCTCGCGATTCCCGTTCGGTCGTCGTTTGTGAGGCGGACGGTGTCGTCGCTGCCTCGACTGGTGAAGTCATTATCGTCACTAAAGATGGTGAGCTCCCAGTCGCTGACGAACGCTTCCTTTCAGACGTCAATGCTGTTCGCACCAACCCTGAGGAAGGCATTTGGGTCTACCCACTTCGCAAATTCATGCGCTCGAATGCGGGCACCTGCATGAACCAGAAGCCAATCGTCCTTCGTGGTGATGCGGTCAAAGCCGGGGATGTCCTCGCTGATGGCCCGAATACCGAACTCGGTGAACTTGCTCTTGGTCGTAACGTCCTCGTGGCATTCATGCCTTGGAACGGTTACAACTTCGAGGATGCTATCGTAATCTCATCCAAAGTGGTTAAAGAGGACATTTACACCTCTATCCACATCTCCGAATTTGACGTCGCTGCTCGTGACACCAAGCTTGGACCTGAGGAAATCACTCGTGATATCCCCAACGTTGGTGAAGAGGCTCTCAAGAATCTCGACCACGACGGCATCATTCGCATCGGTGCAGAAGTGAAGCCTGGCGACATCCTCGTCGGCAAGATCACTCCTAAGTCCGAGACCGAACTTGCTCCTGAAGAGCGCCTCCTGCGCGCCATCTTCGGTGAGAAAGCCGCTGATGTTAAAGATACCTCACTCCGCGTTCCATCTGGTTGTCAGGGCATCGTCATGGACGTTCGCTCATCGACACACGGCATGGCCCGCAAAGCCGGTTCCTCACTGGAGCCTGCCGAGCTGAAGAAGCAGCTTAAGAAGATCAACGATGAGCACAAGAAGCGTAAAGATCAGCTGACCGATCAATTGACCGAGAAGCTTTCTGACATCCTTCTTGGGGAGAAGATCCCACTCGACGTCGTCAATGCGCAAACCGGTGAAATTATCATCCCGGCCAACCGCAAGATCACCAAGACACTCCTACGCAAGTTGGCTGCGGTCTACGATCACATCGACATCGATCCTTCTCCGATCCGTAACAAGATCCTCGAGATCATCTCCAGCTTTGAAAACCGTTTCTCCGAGCTCGACAACGAGCGTGAGCGCAAGCTCGACCAAATCGAGAGCGGTGACGAAGTCAATCCCGGCACCATCAAAGAAGTCAAAGTCTTCGTTGCCAAAAAGCGCAAGCTCAGTGTCGGTGATAAGATGGCTGGTCGCCACGGAAACAAAGGGGTTGTTGCTAAGATCGTTCCTGAAGAGGACATGCCATTCCTTGAGGACGGCACGCCTGTCGAGATCTGCTTGAACCCACTCGGTGTTCCTTCGCGGATGAACGTTGGTCAGGTTTTGGAAACGCACCTCGGTGTCGCTGCCAAGGCTCTCGGCTTCAAAGTCGCCACGCCTATTTTCGACGGTATCCCCGAAGAGAAAATCTGGGAGTTCATGTCCGAGGCCAAAAAGGTCGACGGCTACACCTGGATCGGTGACGGCAAAGACGGCTCAGTCGGCGGTAAATCCACCGTCTACGACGGTCTCACCGGCGAAGCCTTCCACCAGCCCATCGTGGTTGGGCAGATCTACATGCTCAAGCTCGGTCACTTGGTTGCCGACAAGATTCACGCTCGTGCCGTCGGCCCTTACAGTCTCGTTACCCAGCAGCCGCTCGGTGGTAAGGCTCAATACGGTGGTCAGCGTTTCGGGGAAATGGAGGTCTGGGCTCTCGAAGCCTACGGTGCCGCCTACACCCTACAAGAGCTCCTCACGGTCAAGTCGGACGATGTCCAAGGCCGGACCAGGATCTACGAAGCCATTGTCAAAGGAGATAATACCTTGGAGGCCGGCACGCCGGAGTCCTTCAACGTCTTGATCAAAGAAATGCAGTCACTCGGACTCGATGTCCGCCCGGGCCGCACCAGCGACAAGTCCAACGATATCCTCTCTTCCGACGACGACGATCTCTCCCTAGACGATCTCTTGATCGACTAATTCCATTCCCTAATTCGAACGGGCCCCGCGAGGGGCCCAATCATCCCAATAATTTTTTCATATGAGCGTAGACACTAACCTTCGGGAACTATTCGGCGTCGATTCCAAGCCTGAAGCCTTTGATCAGGTCTCGATCACCGTAGCCAACCCAGAAACCATCCGTTCTTGGTCTAAAGGTGAGGTTCTCAATCCTGAGACCATCAACTACCGCACATTCAAGCCTGAGAAAGGCGGCCTCTTCTGCGAGCGGATCTTCGGACCCACCCGCGACTGGGAATGTGCTTGTGGCAAATACAAACGTATCAAACACAAGGGCGTCATCTGTGACCGTTGTGGCGTTGAAGTCACCCTTTCTCGCGTCCGCCGTGAGCGCATGGGCCACATCGACCTAGCAGTCCCAGTTTCCCACATTTGGTTCTACAAGTGCATGCCTTCCCGCATCGGTCTCGTGCTCGACATGAGCGCGCGCCAGCTTGAGCGTGTCATTTACTACGAGGATTTCCTCGTCACCGACCCAGGGAACACTCCTCTCGAATCCGGCCAACTCCTGACCGAAGCCGAGCTTCGCGACGCTGAAGACGACTACGGCGAGGGTGCCTTCCGTGCCGGTATGGGCGCTGCTGCGATCCAAGACCTGCTCAGCCAGGTCGAGCTCGTTCCTCTTCAAGCACAGCTCGAAGAAGAAATGGGTGCAACTCGCTCCAAGCAGAACCGCAAGAAGTTGGCCAAGCGCCTCAAGCTCGTCCGCGGTTTCGCCGAGAGCAAGAGCCGTCCCGAGTGGATGATCATGGATGTTCTTCCAGTCATCCCACCGGATCTTCGCCCATTGGTCCCTCTTGAAGGTGGCCGCTTCGCGACTTCTGATCTCAATGACCTTTATCGTCGTGTGATCAACCGTAACAACCGTCTCAAGAACCTTCTTCAATTGAAGACTCCTGAGGTTATCATCCGTAACGAGAAGCGCATGCTTCAAGAAGCGGTCGATGCTCTGTTCGATAACGGTCGTCACGGCCGCGCCGTCACTGGTGCCGGCAACCGTGCGCTGAAGTCACTCTCTGACATGCTCAAAGGTAAAGGCGGTCGTTTCCGTCAGAACCTTCTCGGTAAGCGAGTCGATTACTCCGGTCGTTCCGTCATCGTCATTGGACCTGAGCTCAAGCTCAATCAGTGTGGTCTGCCGAAGAAGATGGCTTTGGTTCTGTTCGAGCCATTCATCATCCGCCGCTTGAAAGAGCTCGGCTACGTGCACACCGTGCGCTCGGCCAAGAAGATGATTGATCGCAAGACCCCTGAAGTTTGGGATATCCTTGAAGAAGTCACCAAAGGCCACCCGGTTCTCCTGAACCGCGCCCCGACGCTTCACCGTCTTTCCATTCAGGCCTTCGAGCCAGTCCTCATCGAGGGCTCCGCGATCCGCCTGCACCCGTTGACCTGTTCTGCCTACAACGCAGACTTCGATGGTGACCAGATGGCAGTTCACGTTCCTCTCTCTGTGGAAGCACAGATGGAAGCACGTCAGCTCATGTTGGCCCCGAACAACATCTTCTCACCAGCTTCAGGCAATCCGATCACGACGCCTTCTCAGGATATTATTCTCGGTTCCTACTACCTGACCTACTCCAAGGTCACCACACAGGAGATCGACGAAGCCACATTGCCTCTCTTCGAGAATACGACTGAGGTCGAATTTGCGATTGCGAGCCGCAAGGTGACCTATCACGACAAGATCCGCCTGCGTAACCCTGACTATCAGAACGACACCACCGTCTACGGTGATGCCGAGAAGAAGATCATCGTTACCACACCAGGTCGCGTGCGTTTCAATGAAATCTGGCCAAATGCCATCGGTTTCATCAACAGCACCGTTGGTAAGAAGCAGATCGGCGACATCATCTGGCGCACTTTCCAGAAGTCAGGTCAAAAAGAGACCGTTCGCGTTCTCGATGAACTTAAGAGCCTCGGGTTCAAGGAAGCCTCTCGTTCCGGTATCTCCATCGGTATCGTCGACATGGTCATCCCTGAAGAGAAGCCAGCGGAGATCGCTAAGGCTTACGACGAGATCGAAAAAGTCACCAAGCAATACAAGTCAGGGATCATCACTGACGGCGAACGTTACCAGAAGGTCATCGACATCTGGACTCACGCCTCCGATCAGATTCAGAATGCTCTCTTCCGTAAGTTGGAGCACAATGACGGTTCCGATAAGCCAAACCCACTCTTCCTCATGGTTGATTCTGGGGCACGGGGTAACAAACAGCAGATTAAGCAGCTCTCGGGCATGCGCGGTCTGATGGCGAAACCTTCTGGTGAGATCATCGAACGTCCAATCACCTCGAACTTCCGTGAAGGTCTTTCAGTATTGGAATACTTCATCTCCACTCACGGTGCTCGTAAAGGTCTCGCAGATACCGCTCTTAAAACGGCTGACTCCGGTTACATGACGCGTAAGCTCGTCGACGTAGCTCAGGACGTGATCGTTCACGAGCCATGCTGTGGAACCACCAATGGCATCAAAGTCGGAGCGATTTACGACGGTGACGAAGAAGTCGCCTCCCTCACCAGCCGCATCTACGGACGCACCAGCTGTGAGAAAGTCGTTGATCCCGTTTCTGGTGACGTAATCATCGATGTCGATGAGATCGTCGAAGAAGAAGCTGCTGGCAAACTTGAGAAGATCGGTCACGAAATGCTCAAAATCCGCTCGGTTCTCACTTGTGAGAGCGACCGCGGCTGTTGCGCCAAGTGTTACGGCCTCAACCTTGCTACGGCACTTCCGGTTAAGATCGGTGAAGCTGTCGGCATCGTAGCGGCTCAATCCATTGGTGAGCCAGGAACTCAGCTGACCATGCGGACATTCCACGTTGGTGGTTCTGCAACGACGGCCTTCAAACAGCCGATCATCAAGACCAAGAACGCAGGAACGCTCGTTTACCGCGACTTGAAAACGGTTGAAGATAAGGATGGCAACCACGTTGTTCTCAACAAGAACGGTTCAGTCTCGATCCACGACAAAGACGGCCTTGAGCTCGCTTCTTACCAGATTGTGGTCGGTGCCGTTATCTCGGTCGATGACAAGAGCAAGGTTAAGAAAGGCCAGACGGTTGTCACTTGGGATCCGTATAACGTCCCAATTATCTCCGAGAAAGCCGGTCTCATCGAATTCCGCGACATGATCCCTGGGATCACCGTCAAGCAGGACATCGATAAAGAGACAGGTCAGAAAGGGACCGTCGTTATCGAGCACAAAGAAGACCTTCACCCACAGGTGGTAGTCCTCAATAAGAAGACTAAAGAGGTCCTCGCTTCCTACTCCATTCCTACCGGCGCTCACGTCGTTATCGAAGAGGGGATCGAAGCAAGTGCTGGTGTTCAGCTCGCGAAGACACCTCGTAAGGTCTCCAAGACCAAGGACATTACCGGTGGTCTGCCACGGGTAGCTGAGCTTTTCGAAGCTCGTAAGCCTAAAGATGCCTGCACCATCGCTAAGATCGACGGTGAAGTCAGCTTCGGTGCTAACGTCCGCGGTAAGAAGAAGATCGTCGTCACTGATGACAACGGTGAATCCGAAGACCACTTGGTCGCCATCAATAAGCACGTTATCGTGCAGGAGGGTGATAAAGTGAAGCGTGGTGACCAGCTCACCGAAGGTTCTGTTTCCCCCGAGGACATCCTCGAGGCCTGTGGACCTCAAGCACTTCAGGAGCACCTTACCAACGAGGTTCAGGAAGTTTACCGACTTCAGGGCGTTGAGATCAACGACAAGCACGTTGAAATCATCATCCGCCAGATGCTTCGTAAAGTGAAGATCACCGAGCCAGGCGATACCGAATTCCTCTGGGGCGACCAGATTGAGCGAACCACCTTCAAGCGCGTTAACGCCGAGGTGCTCAACAACGGTGGTAAGCCTGCTGAAGGTGAGCCAGTCCTTCTTGGTATCACTAAGGCGTCTCTCGAAACTGAGTCCTTCATCTCAGCTGCTTCCTTCCAGGACACCACCCGTGTTCTTACCGAAGCCGCTACTCTGGGCAAAATCGATACCCTTCAGGGCTTCAAAGAGAACGTCATCATGGGTCACCTCATTCCTGCAGGAACTGGTTTCCCACGTCACCGCAACATGGACATCGAAGTCGAAGGCCCAGAGCCCGAGAAAGTCGAAGAGCCAGCGGAAGAAATCGATGGCGAAGGCGAGCTGGAAATCACCAGCGAAGAGACCGCTTAAGCTCCAAAGAAATCATCTCAAAAGCCCCGTCAGCTCAGCTGCCGGGGCTTTTTCGTTATCGACAAATTCGTCGAACGCCGAGAAT
>CAXIBU010000012.1:0-27051 GCA_964021555.1 uncultured Verrucomicrobiales bacterium
TTTGAGTCGAATTACTTGCGGCGGCGCAAGAGCAAACCAAGACCAGCAAGACCGACAAGAGCGGTAGAGCTTGGCTCTGGGATTGAGTTTAGATCGAGTGTAACGTTGTCGAACGCAGACTGGCGACCTGTTCCTGCGTTCATGACGAAGGAAAGAGTTCCGCTGGTAGCTCCGATGTTATCAGGATTGATTGCTACGTCAGATCCCTGAACGAGAGTGATTGGTGAACCAACATTTGGCGTGAACGTGCCGACAAGGGTCCCGAGAGTGAAAGTAGCCGCTGCACCAGGAGCAACGAAGAAATCATAATCAACAACGAAGGTGTCACCCGCAGCGAGGACCGAAGGAAGAGTAATTCCGCTCTGGGTGATCGTTCCAGATGAGGTGCTCGGGTTGGCTACAACAATCTTGCCAAAGTCTGCTTGGTTAAGCATTCCGAAGAACGGTCCGTTCGTCTGCACAAGAGTCCAGTCACCGACAGAGAGACCGGCACCAGCACCTTGGAAAGTGGTGCCAGGCCAAGCTTCAAAACCAGGATCGCCAATAGAAACAGTAGCAGCGTTCGCAGATGCTGCAAGAGCACCGGAAACTGCGAGGGTTGTAAGTAGTTTTTTCATAATTGCATTTATGTTAGGCAGAAGAACGCGCAAAGAAACTGATCTCTGAGCATTCGACCACGCAGGACAGATTGAAAGGCAGGACCGTTCAAAAAAAAGGAAAAACTAGCAGGTTGAACTGATCACTTTTTCTGATTAGTAGAGTCGCAATTTTACAGATCAGTCATCGCGTGTTTCTTCCGGTAATTCAAGGGGCTGGAGCCGCTGCGCTTTTTGAAGAATCGGGAGAAATAGGCGACATCCGCGAGGCCGACCGCGCTTGCGATCTCTTGAAGGGGCATGCGGGTGCTGGTTAGCAGTTCTTTGGCCCGGTTTTCGCGCTTGCGGGCGATGTATTCGGTCGGGCGCACCCCGGCGTAGGCGAAGAATTGATCAGAAAAGTAGGTCGGGCTGAGACCTTCCAGTTCCGCCAGCACCCCCAGGCTGAGATCGGCGGCCAGATGGCTTTCGATGTATTGCAGTGCCTCGGCAAATCGCAGGGAGCCAGCCCGCCTTTGCAGGTCCTGACAGAAGGGCGCCATTAATGAGCCTACCGCCCCCTGAGCCGCCAGCTTCTGCTCGACACTGAGCTCGCCCAGGCTTTTGGCAAAGATGAGCTGATTGAAGTCATCCCGCCGCGCATCCGTGCTGAGCAGGCCAAAGTCGGGCAAGACCTCGAGCAGTCGCTCGCAAGAGGTCTCATGAAAATCAGAGCAGGGCATTCGGTAGTTGGTGGTGTAGTCGGTCAGCAGGTCCTTGCCGCTGGGGAATTGGCAGGAGAAGATGAAGTAGTATTGCGCACAGTAGTCCGGACAATAGTAGTCCACCGGCAAATAAGGCGGCACCAAACACAGATCCCCTGCCCGCTGCCAGATTTCCTCCCCCTGAAAACGAACGCGCTGTTCCCCCTCTTTAATCAGGAAAATCCGAGTGAAGGGGCTGATGTGACGCTTGAAATCCCACCACGACCCCACCTCCGCCAAGTCAAAGGCGTAAACTCGAATTTTGAAATAATTGGCATCCACTTTGACCATAATCAGCAGTAACTTGAGTTCTACCTCAGTGAATCCTCTCAAGAATCAATCGAAAATCAAATGAGTTATCGGAAAAATCAGTGATTTGTCTAATTTTTAGGTGATCTTTTCACTATCCGCCGCCCCCAAGCTGCGAAATGATGCCGAATCGCCATGATTGAACTCGATAGCACCCACCCCACCCCAGCCAAGTGCGGCCCGATCTACCTCATTGGCGCGGGCGGCATCGCTCAGGACGCCCACCTTCCCGCCTACCAAATCGCGGGCTTCACCGTTGCGGGCATCGTCGATCTGGATCAGGCCAAGGCCGAAGCGGTCGCTGAAAAATTCGGCATTAGCCAAGCCTACGATTCTCTGGAGACCATGGTCGCGGCTGCCGCTGAAGATGCAGTGTTCGATCTCTGTGTGCCGGCCAGCGCGATTGCCGCCAGCCTCGAGATGCTGCCGGATGGTGCCCCTGTTCTAATCCAAAAGCCCATGGGCGAAAATCCCGAGCAAGCGCGAGCCATCCTCGAAACCTGCCGCCGCAAGAACTTAATCGCTGCCGTCAATTTGCAACTGCGCTTCGCCCCCTTCATCAACCTAGCCCGTCAGGCCATCGCACAAGGCCTGATCGGTGATCTGGTCGATATGGAAATTCGCGTGAACGTCGAAACCCCGTGGCATCTCTGGGATTTCCTCAATGACGTTCCCGCCGCCGAACTCTACTACCACAGCATCCACTACGTCGACCTGATCCGCTCCTTCCTCGGCAATCCAAGCAGCGTGATGTGTAAGACCCTGCGATCGCACACCGCGCCAGCCATGGACAGCTCGCGCTCCGCCTACCTGCTCGACTACGGCCCTGACATTCGGGTCAACATTCAGACCAATCACGGTCACAGCTTCGGCAGGAAGCATCAGGAGAGCTACGTCAAATTCGAGGGCACCCGGGGCGCGATCAAGGCGCAAATGGGTGTGCTGATCGACTACCCTCAGGGCGCTGGCGACAGCTTCGAAATCTGCACTCTCAATGCGGACGGCACCCCCTCCGACTGGCAGGCAATCCCCTTCGAGGGATCTTGGTTTCCGCACGCTTTCATCGGCACCATGGCCACCTTGATGAATAAAGTCGCTGACCCCTCCGCAGAATTACCCCATAGCGTCGAAGACGTCTTCCATACCATGCAAGTCATCGCCGCCGCTCACCAGTCCTCCCTCGAAGGCGGAACACCCGTCCCCTACCAAAATATCTAACCCATCTCACCCATATGGAATCCAACGTCTTTCTCGGAGTCGCCCTGCACGCCATCGGCGGACTCGCCGCCTCCACCTGCTTCGTGCCGCAAAAAGGCACCCCGAATTGGTCTTACCAGAGCTTCTGGTTGCTGATGTGCCTCGCCTCCTGGTTGCTGATGCCCATCGGTGTCGCCTTTCTCACCGTCCCGGATTTGGTCGATGTGATCAAGGAGTCGCCAAACGACGTCCTGGTCAACACGACCCTGCTCGGCGCGGTCTACGGCTTCGGCGGCATGGCCTTCGGTCTGGCGATCCGCTACATCGGCTTTTCGCTGACCTACTCCATCGCTATCGGCATTTCCGCCATTCTTGGCACCGTGGTTCCCGGGATTCTCAATGGCAACCTGATCGCCAATTTCCAGAAGCCAGGCGGACTGCTGGTTCTCGCAGGGCTGACGGTTTCCCTACTAGGTGTTGCATTCTGCGGACTTGCCGGATTCCGCAAGGAGAAGGAAGTCAGCAAGGAAGGCTCTACCTTTGATGCCAAAAAAGGCACCGTCATCGTGATCCTCGCCGGCATCCTGTCCGCCGTCTTCGGCATCTCGCTTGAACAAGGTGCTCCCATCGACGCCATCGCCGAGGCCAAGGGAGCCGGGAATTTCCAAGGCAATGCCAAATTCATCTTCGCCATGGGCGGCGCCTTCATCACCAACTTGATCTGGTGGAGCGTGGTGCATTTCCGCGCGAAAACGTGGAAAGAATACACCAAGGTGCCCCAGTCCACCGATGGCAAATCCGGTTCCCTTCCCACCTATTTGTTCTTCGGCCTATTGGCGGGCGTGCTCTGGTATTGCCAGTTCTTTTTCTACGGCCTCGGCCACGTGCAGATGGGTGCTTTCAAATTCATCAGCTGGGGCATTCACATGTCCATGTTGATTTTCTTTAGCTTCGGCATCGGCCTGATCCTGAAAGAATGGTCCGGACTTAGCAAAAAAGTCACCAACACCTTGCTCGTCGGCCTCGCGGTTCTGCTCGGCGCCTTCGGACTCATCACCTACGGCAGCTACATCGGAGAAAATTCCGGCACCGAAGCGACCTCGAACGGCCACTAATTTTTACCCACTCAACCCACACTCATCATGACCGAACTCAAAGGAGTCGCCTGGAACCACTCACGTGGCTTTACCTCAGTCGTCGCTACCGCGCAGCGTTTCGAAGAACTGAACCCCGAGATCCGCATCACCTGGGAGAAGCGTTCGCTGCAAAAATTCGCCGACGCCTCGATGGAAGAGCTGACCGCCCAATACGACCTGCTAGTGATGGATCACCCTCACGTCGCGCTCGCCGCCGAGGACCAGCTATTGCTCGCCTTCGACAACTATCTCAGCAAAGCCTTCCTCGACGACCAGTTGGCCAATTCAGTGGGTGAATCGCACCCTAGCTACAACTACAATGGCAAGCAATGGACGCTCGCCATCGACGCCGCGACACCGATCGCCACCTGGCGACCCGACCTAATGCAGCAGCGCGGACTCGAAGTCCCGAAGACTTGGGACGAAATGCTGGCTCTCGCCAACCAAGGACAGGTCGGATTTGCCGCCATTCCCATCGACCTCCTGATGCACAGCTACGCTTTTTGTGAATCACTGGGCGGCGGACTCTTCGAATCGAAAGAACAGGTCGCCAGCGACGAGGCTCTCACCCAGGCCGTCGAGACTTTAAAAGAGGCCGTTTCGCTCTGCGATCCGATTTTCCAAACGCTCAACCCCATCCAGACCGCCGAGCACATGACCACCACCGACAAGGTCGCATATTGCCCACTCGGCTACGGCTACTCGAACTATTCGCGCCCCTACTACGCCGCCAAGCTGCTCAAGGCAGGCGACGTCGTCGACTACAAGGGCAAGCCACTCAACACCGCTCTCGGCGGCGCGGGGCTGGGCATCTCCGCCAAGACCGCCCACGCCGAGGCCTGCATGAAGTACGCTGAATTCACCGCCGCCCCCGAAACCCAGCGCGGACTCTTTTACCAAGCCGGTGGCCAGCCCGGGCACCGCCAGGCCTGGCTCGACGATCAGGTAAATGCTGAAACCCACGACTTCTTCCGCGACACCCTGCCAACGCTCGACCGCGCTCTGCGCCGTCCGCAATACCACGGCTACATGTATTTCCAAGACCACGCCAGCCCGATCATGCACGACGGCGTCACCGGCAAGAGCAGCGTCGCCACCACCGTGCAGAAGATCAACGAGATCTACCGCGAATCCTTTAACCACTGACTGACTCACCACCATGAAACCACTGACCGGTCTCACCGTCCTCGACTTTAGCCAATTCCTCGCCGGCCCCTCGGCCGCCATGCGTCTCGCCGACCTCGGCGCACGCGTGATCAAAGTCGAGCGTCCGAAAACAGGCGACATCTGCCGCCAGCTCTACATTTCCAACCTCGAAGTTGAGGGCGAGAGCACCCTATTCCACTCCATCAATCGCAATAAAGATAGCTACGCCGCTAACTTGAAAGACGAAGGTGACCTCGCCAAGGTCCGCCAGCTCATCGAGAAAGCCGACGTGATGATCGAGAATTTCCGACCCGGCGTGATGAAGCGCCTCGGCCTCGATTACGAGACCGTCAAAGCCATCAATCCGAAGCTGGTCTACGCCACCGTCACCGGCTACGGCTCGGAAGGCCCCTGGGTCGGCAAGCCCGGTCAGGATTTGCTCGCGCAGTCGATGTCCGGTCTGGCCTGGCTCTCCGGCAATAGCTCCGACGGCCCGACTCCGATGGGACTCGCCATCGCCGACCTCACAGCCGGTGCTCACATGGTTCAGGGAATTCTTGCCTGCCTCGTGCGCCGCGGCATCACTGGCGAGGGCGGACGCGTCGAGATCAGCTTGATCGAGTCCATCCTCGATCTGCAATTCGAGGTCATCACCACTCACCTCAACGACGGCGGCAAGGCACCCGAGCGCAGCGGTATCAACAATGGCCACGCCTACATCGCCGCTCCCTACGGGATTTATCAAACGTCCGATGGATTCCTCGCCCTCGCCATGGGGCAAATCCCGCAGCTCGGAGAATTGCTCGATTGCTCCGCCTTGGGCCAATACACCGACCCGAAAACCTGGTTCAACCAGCGCGACAAGATCAAGACCACTCTGCAAGAGCACCTACTCACCCAATCCACGCGATACTGGCTCGACCGACTCGAACCCGCCGACATCTGGTGCGCCCAGGTCATGGATTGGCAAACCCTGCGCCAGACCGATGGCTACAAGGCACTCGACATGGAGCAAACCATCGTCTGTCCGCAAGGCACCGAGATCCCCACCCTGCGCAGCCCGATCCGCATCGATGGCGAAGTCTATAAATCACCAAAAGGCGCCCCAGCCGTCGGCCAACACACCGACCAACTCAACGACGAATTTGCCATCAACTAGTTAGCAGTTATCACTAGATCAAGCTAACTTCCTAGGGAAACATGAGGTCACTTAACTCCGTAATGCAGCAAACTGCTCACCTTCACTGAGTCACTCAGGCAACTATGATCCCCATCCTCGACACCCACCTGCACCTGCTCTACACGGAGAAATTCCACTACGACTGGTGCGACGACCTGCCCTCCCTGGCCAAAGACTTCAAGCTCGGTCAATTCGAAGACATCGTCTCCGAACATGAACTCGCAGGCAGCCTCTTCATGGAAGTGGACGTGCGCGAAAGCGAAATCGCGGGCGAGGCGCACTTCTTCTCCGAACTAGCAGCCGACGACAGCAATTCGCTGCTCGGCGTCATCGCCGCCTGCCGTCCTGAGAGCGAAAAATTCGAATCCTTGCTCGAAGAAACCCTCACCGACAAGGTCTGCGGCCTGCGCCGGGTGCTGCACACCCAGCCGGATGAGATATCTCAATCCTCCCTCTTCCGTCGCAACCTGCAGTCGCTGGCCAAGCGTAATCTTCCCTTCGACCTCTGCTTCACCCAAGCGCAGCACCCTATCGCCGCCGAACTGGTCGAAGCCTGCCCCGACACCTCATTCGTGCTAGACCATTGCGGCGTGCCCAACATCGACCCCGCCGACTTCGACGCTTGGAAAAAGTCCATGCAAGCACTGGCGGAAATGCCCAACTTGAACTGCAAAGTCTCAGGCATCATCGCCTACTGCGCCTCAGCCGAGGCCGCTACCCTCGAAACCCTGCGCCCCTGGATCGAGACCACCGTCGAAAGCTTCGGCGTGGAACGCTGCCTGATCGGCACCGACTACCCCGTGTGCAACCTCACCGCTGGCGTGCAGCCTTGGCTCGGCATGGTGCGCGAATTTTTCGCCAGCTTCTCAGAATCCGAACAAGAAGCCATCTTCAACCGCAATGCCCAGCGCGTCTACGGCATTTCCATCTAATCCAACCCCTTTCAAAACCATGATCAAAAAACTCATCACATCCACGCTGGTCGCCGCATCAGCGCTGTCTCTGGCGGTGGCCGAGACCAAGCCGGAGATTCCCTTCCCCGAGGCATTGGAAGCCGCCAACGTCTCGCTCGAGTCGATGACCAACGGCCAAAAAAACAGCCTCATGCTAGGCAACGGCGACCTCTACGGCATCGTCTGGCAGCAGAATGGCCAGTGGTTCATGCGTATCACCAAAAACGACATTTGGGACACCCGACTCGATACCTCCAAGGATCAGCCCCTCCCCCACGCCGACTTCGAAAAAGGCAAATTCATCGGCAAATACGGCGACATGCCGGCTTGGAAAAATGAATACCCGCAGCCACGCGCCGCATCCGGTATCACTCTCAGCCCAAAACTCGGCGCCACCACCGGCAAACTCAACCTGCTCAAGGGCGTCGCCAACATCACCACCGGCAAGGCCGATGAATCCGCCGAAATCCGCATCCTCAGCGACCGCAACGTGGTGCTCATCAATAGCCCCTACGAAGTCGACCTGAACTCAATCAAGGCCGATACCCTCCCGGACGCCGAAACCGGCACCCACAAGGGCGTCAAATGGCTGCACATGAAAATGCCCGATGACATCGACGTCAAAGGCGTTCACTACGCCATCGCCGTCGCCTCCAAAGGCAATCTGAAGGCCATCTCACTGGTCACCAGCCTCGACATCGGTTCGGAAAAAGTTCTCAAAGCAGCCGCCGACCTCGCTCGCAAGACCCTCGCCGAGGAAGAAGCCAAGCTCATCGCCACTCACGAGAAAGACTGGAACGAATTTTGGCAGAAAAGCGGCATCGAACTTGGCGACAAGACGATCCAGAACTGGTGGTATCGCACCGTCTACTTTGCCAAGACCGTCTGCAAGCCAGGCACCTACCCGGTCGCCCTCATGCCACCTCTTGCCACCGACAAGACCCCGTGGCACGCCGACTTTCACTACAACTACAACGAATGGCAGGCCTTCTGGTCGCTCCCTGTGGTGAACCAAGGCGAACTCGCCGAGCCATGGATCGATTACGTCAACCGACGCATCCCACGTTTCCAAGAAATTGCCAAAGTCACCTACGGCTGCAAAGGCATCCACTTCCCCATCTCATCCTTCCTCCGCGAGCCGGATCCCGACAAATCCAAGGCTAACAACAAACGCCAAATCATGTTCAACCCCTGGAGCCTGACCATCGGCCTCGGCGGCATGACCGTGCACAGTGCCTGGCAGAAGCACCTCTACGACCCCGATCCTGTCTACCTCGAAAAGAAGGTCTACCCTATCTTGGAGCAAGTCGCCCTGTTCTACGTGAGCTACATGGGTAAGTGCAAACGCTCCGACGACGGAAAAATCCTGCTCGGCCCCTCCTACAGCCCCGAACACGGCCCTCCGGGCATCAACAACTGCCCCTTCGACATCGCCTTTGTCAATTACACCTTCGATGCCATGATCCAAGCCTCCAAGGAACTCGGGAAAGGCAAGAAACTCGCCGCCAAGTGCGCCGAAATGCAGAAGCTGCTTCCTGCCTACCCCACCGCCAAGGACGAGAACGGTAACGACGTCGTCGTCGATTGGCTCGGCTGCAAATTCCGCCAGGTCGGCGTTCACAACATCACTGTCCCCTGCGTGCCAGTCTTCCCGGCAGATCAAGTCACTTGGTTCTCCTCGGATGCCGAGAAGAAGCTGTTCAACGACACCATCGCCATCACCCAATTCAACGGCAACAACTCACAGATCATGTTCAACGTCGCCAAAGCTCGCATGAGCAATCTGGACGGCTACACCGACTCCCGCAAGTGGTTCACGTCCCGCGAGCTGCCCAACGGATTCTTCCAATGGCAGGGCCACTACCACGGCACCTTCATGAGCGAAATGATCGGCATTTCCGGGCTGGTGAACGAATTTATCCTGCAAAGTGTAGACAACAAAATTCGCCTCTTCCCCTGCTGGCCGACCGACAAAGACGCCGCCTTCAAAAAACTCCGCGCTCAAGGAGGCTTCCTCGTCAGCGCCTCATTCAAAGGTGGCAAGGTTGAGCAAGCCCAAGTCGAGAGCCTCTACGGACGCGAGCTCCAGCTGCTCAGCCCTTGGGAAACCATCTACGCCAATGGCAAGGCGCTGACCGCCGACAAAAACGGCCTCGTCACCCTCAAGCCCAAAAAAGGCGAAGTCATCACCTTTACCGAAAATCCTTAATCACCCACCAGCATGATCAAAGACATCTACTTCGAAGACTACGAACTCAACGAAGAGCGCTCCACCATGGGGCGCACCATCACCGAAGCCGACATCGTCCTGCACGCCGGCCAAAGTGGTGACTTCTTCCCGCACCACATGGATGCCGAATTCTGCAAAACACAGGATTTCAAAAAACGCATCGCCCACGGCACCCTGATCTTCACCATCGCCGTTGGCTCCACAGCACACCTGATCAACCCGAAGGCCATGTCCTACGGCTACGACCGGCTGCGCTTCACCCGCCCCGTCTTCATCGGCGATACCATTACCTCCAAGGTCACCATCTCCGAAAAACGCGACCACAAACGCCCCACCCACGGCGTCGTCGTCGAGAAACTCGAAGTCTTCAACCAAGACAACGATCTCGTCATGGTCTGCGAACACCTCCTGCTCACCGAAAAGAAAAATCCATCAACCACCAACGGTTAACCTACTAAGAACATGCTCAAGTCACTCTTCACTCTCACCCTCGCAGTCCTCACGCTGACCTCCACCAGCGCCCAGGAACAACAGTTCGCCTTCAAACAGCTCAAGACCACTGTCGCGGATAGCGGAGGCCACTACTTCGTCCCCGTTACCGCCGACGGCAAAAGTGGCAAATTCCTCGTCGACTCCGGAGCCAGCTCGAATTTCGTCATCAACAAGAAGTGGGCCGAGGCCATCGGCAAAACACTCACACCCGCCAAGGGAAACCAGAAGGCGGTCGACGGCGGCCAGCTCTACATGGTCTCCTTTAATCAAATCGCCCTTGGTAAGGTTCGTGGCCTCCGAGGTGTCACCGCTCCCACTGCCAGCTTCGGCAATCGCAATGCTCTCAAGATCGACGGCCAAGCTCAACAAGTCGACGGACTCATCGGCTGCAAGGCTCTGCGAAAATTCCGCGCCTCCTTCAACTACGCCACCGGAGCTCTCGTTTTTCCACCCGCCGAGGCCCCGGCAAAGACTTACACAAACTCTCTCAAAGCCCAGGGGCATCACGTCATCAATCTCGCAAAAACCCAGCAAAACGACTACCCCTACGTCCCAGTAAAAGTCGGCGAGCACAAGTTCCTCTTTCTCGTCGATACCGGAGCCGCCACCAACTTTCTCACCACTGATGCCGCCAAACTGCTGAAGATCCAGGACACCGAAAAGGCCGCAACGGACAACACAATCTACCAAATCCCGAAACCCCAGCTCGGCTTTCTCCAGCTCCCATCCCTCCCCTTCCAAATCCGCGATTTCGAAAAAGGCAACTTCACCTTTGAAGGCTACACCTACGGCGGCATCATCGGCTCACGCTCACTTGCCAAATACAAGGCCATCCTCGACTTCGATAGCTACACTCTTGTTATACCCAAAAACCTCGAACAGTGACGATCATCACGCTCGATTTGCTAGACTGTAAAGATCGATATTACTTCTTTCCGACCTTCAGTTATAGGCGGCCATCGATGTGGTGAGGGTGTTCCCGTCACCGAGAAACACTAGAGGCTCACCGTCAAGCGGTGCTTGCACGCTTCGCGATGAATGATGAGAAAGGCCCGTGCGTCTGTTTGCTCTCTCTGCCGGAGACATTCTCCTCCTTGGCTCGTTTGCACGGGACAGCCTCCATTCAGGAGATGGTTTCACCTTTTACTTCCGTGCTTCGGCAACAATCTGAAACGATCTGCGAAATTCTCTCGGGCTTCTGCCAGAATAATTCTTG
Source organism: uncultured Verrucomicrobiales bacterium (assembly GCA_964021555.1). Classification (GTDB taxonomy): domain Bacteria; phylum Verrucomicrobiota; class Verrucomicrobiia; order Verrucomicrobiales; family Akkermansiaceae; genus CAXIBU01. Next base: position 11,199 of record CAXIBU010000012.1, read on the forward strand.
AATGCCCGAGAAAGGTAAAACTCATCGCAAAACTGGCATTCCTCCGCAATCCGAGCGTGGGACAAGTTCGTATTGATCAACAAATTCCCAGCTTTTTCCAATTTTTGAAGCATTCTGAATTGATTGGGACTCCTTCCTGACTCTGCCTTGAAACGCCGACGAAAGTGACTGTAACTGCATCCAAGCTTGGCAGCGATATCACGTAAACTTTTGTCTGGATCTCCAAGCATCAAGCAAGCTCGCTCCAGAAAGGTGCCAACCTCTGGTTTCAGACTAAGCCGCTTGGCACAGCTAACGTGAAGTCCAACAAGCCGCTGAACCATTAACAAAGCCTCGTGAGGATCAATCGAAGCCCCATTGGCGAAAGTCTCAAACACTTTTTCTACAATCGCAGCCGTCTCAGCGGAGAAATTTACCAGCGGAGGCAGTGAATCCCACTCCAATACATCTCTCATTAGGTCGAATACCGCACCATTAAAAGTGACATAAAGTTCATTCATTCCTGTTTCCCTGTCGCCACCATAGTAGTGTGGGGCTTTCGGCGGGAGTAATATTGCGGAGCCTTTAATGAGCTCACTCTTTCCCAACTTGGGTGTCTCGAATAGACCAGAGCCTTCCGTCACCTAAAACGAAAATGTATTCAGGAAAAATTCGGAACCGATTCATACCACCGACATTTTTTCCTATCCTGCCGACCGCTTTGACTGAGCCGAGGGGAGTGGAGACTTCGCCACACAGCGAAGAAAAAGAGAGAGAGTGGGCCATGAAGAAAAGTGAAAGAATATGATCACTTTACACAAGATTTTTATTCTTTCTGTTAATGTCCTTACAGAATGAGGTGTCATACCATCTCAAAGATTCTGGAAAACCCCAGATGAACCCAATCAATTATGAAACTAAATAAAAAATCAATCTTTGGATTGACGATCGCAGTTGGTTGCTCAGCGGCTTCCGCCGCCGCAGTCATCATTCCAAATGCCGATTTCGAAGATCGCTCTGGAACTCAGTATGCCGATGCAGCCAACTGGAACACACCTGCTAGTTTTGGCGGAGGTCATATCCGCGCGGAAAGCAATGGCGGAATCTTCACCACTGACGCTTCAGGCAATGCTAACGGCACCTACTTGTTCATGGAACAGAACGAGGTCACGACTTCTGGTAATCTGACAGCGGTGGCGGATTCGACCCTTTACACCGCGACCGTTCAGATCGGCACCCCTCTGGCAAGCTACGCGCAACAACCCGTCGGCTACCTCCTTGAAATTTTGCTCGATGGTTCGGTCGTTGGTTCAACTGAAACCACCGCTCTGGCAGCGGCTGATTCGTGGACAACTCTTTCAGCCACTTACCTCAGTGGTATTGGAGCAACCGGCCAGATTTCCCTACGTCTGGGCGACGGCACAACTTCTAGTGATCAGATGTTTTTTGACAACGTCACGCTCGACGCGACCGCAATCCCAGAGCCAAGCTCTTCCATGCTTATCGGACTTGGTGGCCTTGCCCTGATCCTCCGTCGCAGGAAGTAAATTATCCCTCACCCGGTAAACGTCAGTGGGCCAAGCCCGCTGACGTTTTTTTTGGGGGTATTCCGAGGCGGAGCGACTTCTAATGAACACACCTACGCCAGTAACCTATCTCACGCCCCATTCTAGCAATTGCTTTATTGTAAGTGGTATACCCTTTTCACAATACACGAAACAAGGGACCAAAACTTACCTGAAGGCTCTTGTCCTTCTTCTCGCTCTGGCGTCCCTTGCATTTACCAACACCACGCTGCCACTTACCGACTTCGGCGCAAAACCCGATACCAGCCACCTCATTGCCTCAAAACCGTTCAGATGTCATGATTAGACTACTAATTGGAAAAAAAACACCATCGTTCCCCATTGATTAGGAGCGAACTTGAGAGAGAATCGTGTCGAATGCATCGGGGAATCCCAGTGCGTAAAATCCATATTATTTATGAAAAAAACACTACTCACCTTAGCCGCCCTCTCATCCGTGGGTGCCGCATCCGCAGCAATCATCTCCGTGCGAGTCGATCAAGACACTTACGTCCGCAATGACGGCGGTCCTGCGATAAACAATGATGACACAGACAATGAAATGCTGATTGGTTCCAACTCAGGTTCTGTCAATGGCGACAATCTTCACGGTCTTGTCGGTTTCGACGTCACCACTCTCGTCAACGACGTCAACACCATTGGTGGTGGCAATTTCGGCAACCTGACCATTAATTCTGCGACTCTTACAGTCTACGAACGCCGCGGTCGCGCCTTCAACCACACACTTAGCGTCAACGAATATTCGTTTGGCTTTGTCGACTCAGTAAGTTCGTGGGCTGATCCCGATGGCGATGGCTCTGGAGCAACTGGCGACACGACACCAGGTGGCACCGCAGGACTCCTCCTTGGTTCAGAGGCTCTCGTTTGGGGTGCGGCTTTCTCGGATGACGAGCAAGCAGTCATTTCCCTTACTGGTAGCGGTCTCGCAAGCGCCATCCAGAATGCTGATTCACTCGGCACCGTGAATTTCATTCTCCGCTCAGTTGACGTCGACGCCGCACAAGATTTCATCTCCATCACCAGTGACCGCTCTGCAAACACAGACCGCCACGCGCTTCTTGATATCGATTACACGGTTGTCCCTGAGCCATCCAGCACTGCTCTCATCGGCCTCGCTGGTCTCGGACTTATGATTCGTCGCCGCCGCTAATTTAGCCCTTCGACGTTTATCTAACTTAAAGACCCGCATCCCCCAAGGATGCGGGTTTTTTTCTCTCTCAGGACAAATTCAAAAAGCCCGAAATTCATGAAAATCATTCTTTTCCTATTCATCCCCGCCGCTGCCTCTGCGCAACTAAGCAACTCGGGCTTCGAGGATACCCCCTTCACTCAAGGATGGGACGCAACCAACGTCACCACCGAGATCGGCCTCAATGGATCAACCACTGCCGCTCGCCTTTCTTATAATAGTTCCGCAACCTTGGGACAAAGTTTCGCCGCCACCGCCAACGGAGCCAAAGCCACCATCAAACCCCACCCCGATCACAAAGACCTCTCCATCCTCACCCTCGAGCACGAGAACAACACTACCAGCCCTTTCAGCGTCCAATTCTAAGTTAGCCTAGGGGGGAATTAGGACTCATCAAAAAAACAAATTGACACTTGTCGGACAGTCGCAAAAAATCCAACCATCCAAAACCCACCTCCTTATGCTTAAAACCCTAATATTTACCACCGCTCTCTCCTCCACGCTGCACGCTGCCAGCCTAGTATGGACTGATACCGCGTTCACCAACGCCAATCAAATCGACACTGTTGGCACCCTGGTTGTCGGCTATAACTTCGGAACGGGAACAGACGTTACGGTCAACGGTGTGACATTCACCGGCTACAATACGACAGGAGCCTTCACCGGAAGCAATTTTCAGCCCGGAGCTGGCTCCATCACCGCCAATTTCGACCCAGCATACGGAGGCCACGCGGTCACGGGCATGACGGCCACTGAGATCACAAATTTTTTGAGCACCGCCAACTACGGCAGCGGCGGTGCCTCCACCAAATTCACGGGGCTGACCAATGGCCAGCAGTATCTCGCACAACTCCTTCTCGTTGACAACCGCGCATCCTTCACTGGGCGGAACATGCACATTTCCGAAAATGGAAGCACCTGGGATGGAGGAGCAAGCATCCTGGTGGATTACACCTCAAACGGAGCCCCACCCTACGCCCGCCTCATCGAAACCACCTTCACTGCCGACTCAACAGAGCAAACGTTTCGCTGGGGTATTCAAAATGTTGGCGACTACGAGGGTCTGGGTCTCCAACTTCGAGCCATCCCCGAACCCTCCAGCACCGCCCTCATCGGCCTCGCTGGCCTCGGATTCCTCATCCGCCGCCGATAATCACACAACGGGCTAATCTTCTATTCCTAACGCGCCTATCCACCGTAGCTTTTTTATATCCCCTGCACATGCCCTGGATTTATTATTTCATGCTCGTGAGTTTTAGGTATAAATAGAAAATTCTTCATATCCACCAGTCTTCTTTGTAACAATTTAAAACATTCGACTCAATCAACCTGATCGAGTGAAAAAACCACCCCGCTATGACATCACCAATCTTTCCAGTCGCGGCAATCGCTGCCCTAGCCCTCCCCGCCAACGCAGCCCTCGTTGCGTGGTATGACTTCGAAGAAACCTCCGGTTCCACGATCACAGACAAGTCAGGGAACGGCCACAATCTCACCGTCGAAGGAACTGGTGCCAACTTGAGTCAAGCCGGTGTGTTCGGCAGTGGCTTAGCTCTAACGACCACTAGTTCTGCCTCAATGACGAGTTTGGCCAACATCCAGTCACGCACCTCAGGTGAGATCAGCATCTCATTCTGGGCCCAAGCAGCAGCGGAAAGTCAGAACTTTAACAATACTCTACTCGCAGGCTATACTTCGGACGGGCGATTCGCTTCCACACACTTAGAATGGGGTGATGGCAATGCATACTTTGACATCGGTGATTCTGGACCCGATGATTATGCTCGGGCAAGTGGCACAGGAACCTCAGCCGATGCCTATCACTTTTATGTCATCAATTTCGATGAGACATCGGGTAACATTTCAGTCTACAAGGACGATATGACCACTGCCTTTGTTTCCGGTAACTCAGCCACAGCAGCACTCAACTGGGCCGGCCTCAACTTTTTCCGCCTCGGCGGAAATGGCGCAGGAGCAGCGGCTCCTGCAACCGGCAATGCCTCATGGGCAGGCAATTTGGATGACTTTGCCATCTTCGATGAAAACCTAACGCTCGCCCAGCGAGAAACCCTGCGCGTGAGTGGCGTGCAGGCGATCCCTGAGCCATCTTCTTCCGCTCTCGTCGGTCTTCTTGGCCTCGGCCTCATCGCACGTCGCCGTCGCTGAATATCATCAATCGCACGCGGAAGCATTTCCAATGCCGCTGGCTTCACCAAGCCTGCGGCATTTTTATTTGGAAGAACATTCGAAGAACTTCACCTCCCAGGCTTTCACCTTTAGAACATGACAACCTGTATTACACCACTTATTGAATGAAAACAGACGAATGCTGGAGCGCTTTTAGATCGCGAAGCGCACTCCCAAAAAAGCCTAAATAATCTCATTCGTCTCGTTTGATTTGCTAAGTGGTATTAGACCCGACGAGACAAATCGTTCAGCATAGAATTAGGCGCGGCACTTACCAAACACACTCGACCAAACTGGAACTATTCCATAACAGACATTCAATCACGTGAAACTCCGGCTACCACTCGTCCTCATCTTCTGCGCCATCCTTGGCTACCTCTTTCACCCGATCCTCTTTGATTACCTCAATGGAGCCCCATCCGCCGAACAATCCACTGCCGTTGCACCGACTTTACGTGAGCTTCCTTCACCTCAGCCCGCCCCTCCCGAAGCCAGCGTTCTAAAACCAATCTTCGCTGGAGGGGGGCCGACATCGCTCTCAAATGCCCTCAAGGGATCATTCACTCAAGAACCCAACGAGGAGCTCCCTTGGGTCCCGGTCAGCGCTGCCCCCTTCCAACAGGGGCGCTCACTCGGTGAAACCTCGTTCTTCTTCGTTCTCAAACCAAACCCCTCCGAGAAATCCCGCCTCGGACTACTCGGCAACAGTCACCGCAACTACGACAATTTTGTCGTTCTTGATCAGCTCAACAAAGACTCTTTCCGACTCTGGACGGAAGACAAAAAGGGGCGCGGCCACAACGCCAATTTAGTCAGCGAAGCCATCCTCCCCTCCCCTGGCGAACCGCGTCTCATTGAGCTCCACCCGCTACCCAACAATCGACTGCAAGTTCTCATCAATGGCTACCTCTGCAATGATATTTCTTCCGAGATACAGGCCAATATCTTCGGCGGCGGCTACTCCGGTCATCACTACTCCGGTCATGTTGGAGAAATCCACGCCTACGCCCTGCTCAACGAGGCCGAGAAGAGAGCCATCCGCACCCGCCTCACTGATTGGTGGGACCTGAAGGTCAATGAATCCTCACTCGCTGAATCAGCCCCTTTTCACAAGCCACACCGATTTGCCCCCCGCACGCTCATCACTGATTCGAAGAAACCCACAAGCGTCACGAGCGATCAGCTCACTCTCACAATCCCACCCACTGAAGAACCAACGACTCTCGCCATTTCCGCCAGCAACCAAGGCCCAGTCACCATCCAAGGTCTGCCCCCGAGCGCTACTCTCCGCCTCGGCCAAACCTGGCGATTAGAAAATCACTCTTACAGTGGCCCGCTCACCTTCAGCTTCCCTCAGGCATCCACTCTGCCAGCAGACTACCTCAGCGAAAACGGTTTCTATGCACTGCTTCACCGGTCATCGCCGTCAGATGAGTGGCGGGAGATCGCATCCAGCTCCGCCACCGATGACGCCAAGATTCATTTCACCTTGAAAAGTCTCAGCTCAGGAGAATTGAGCCTAGCCATCATCCAGGGCACGAGCATCACAGAAAATCCGAGCCGCATCCTCGCCGTAAGCGATGACCCCAGCTCGCTGCGTCCCGGCTTGCCTGTTACCCTCAAAACCGAGGACACACCAGAAAACCAAGAAGTGACCCTTACCGACACTGAAACCGGTCTAATCTGGTATCAAGGCTCCGCCAAGGACCTCAATCTCACCTACACCCCGCTACGTCGTTCGACCATCGAGCTCAGAGCCACCTTTTCGCCCACTGCTAGCACACTTGGCTCAGAACAAAGCCTTACCTTCAGATTAAAAGATACCGTCCCCAAGCTCTACCCCGGCGTGCGCGTCGAAATCGTCAGGCCATTGACAGAAGGTCAATACGCCGAATCCCGCAGCAAACTGATCTGGCCTGAATCCACTCCCTCGCCGACTTGGCCCACTCAGCTGAAAGACCAGCTTACGGTTTCCGACTACCCGCCTTTCCGCACAGCCACCTCCATCCACACTCCTCCTTACCACGACATCACCAAGCCCTGGTTCGAGCTTCCATCATATTTCCATTCCGTCATTCCCCACCTCAATTTTCAGCATTCGCGCGAGGAAATCATCGTCAATGGCGGATTCCCTCAATACCCGCTAGGCGACCTTCACCCAAACTACGAAGCACTCGCTCGGTTCAGCACCCAGCTTCTCACACCGGTCCCAGGCACCTACAAATTCCAGCTCGTCACGCAGGTTCCGACGCGCCTCGGTAGTGGCGAATCATCCACCACCCACGAGCCCGAATTCACCGATCCCAAATCCCCGCCTCCTCCGGCCATCATCGAACTCACCGTCGAGACCCAATCCCCCACCACACCGCTCACCATCATCTTAAGCTCCATGAAAGGCCAGCCCCACCCCGGCCTCCACCTCCTCTGGAAACGCCCCGGCGATTCCGAATTCACCCCCGTCCCAGCACATGCCTTCACCCACCCGGTGAACTCCGAGCGGCAGAGCGCCCTAGCTGCTGTCACCGACCAGCACGCCAACCGCAAGCTCACGCTAAACCCAAGCCTCGATGATGCCCCCGCCGTTCAGCTAATCACGACCCTTAAGGATCCGGCGACCGACCCAGCAAGCCTCCCGGGGATCAATTCCCAACAGGGCTTTTTCGACCAAGCCAGCCTCCTGCGCGATGCCTTCACCTCAGGCAAGTCGCTCGCTGGCAGCTCCGATGCGGCCCACGGTCTCTTCACCCTGATCCACCACCGACTCGACTTTCTACGAAAAAATCCCGACCAACTCAGCCAAGGCGGATTCACTAAAACCGACGGTCGCACCATGCGCCTCGCTCTCTCGCTCCAGTCACTTCTCCACGGCTGCGAAAATCACCCCGCGCTCCAGCAAGCAGCCCTCACCGCCCGCGCCGACCTCGCCTCATACATCCACTCCACCTGCCTCAACCGCTCCTTTTTCTCAGAAGTTCATCATGGGGCAAATGACGGCTACGGAGACGATGGCAACCTCCTTGTCAACTTCTGGCGGGCCGCATCTGTCCTGGATGACCCTTATGCTTGGGATGCTGCAACCTTGCTTCAGGATTCCCACTTTCGCTACGCAAGTGGCCGCGGCGACGGACTCTCCAGCGACGGCATCTTTCTCTTTCACAATGCCAACGGCCGCCACGTCCACATCGACGGCTATGGCATGAACTGGTTCGGCCGCGTCGTCAGTGGCGGGCGCCATGGAACCCCTTGGTCCTACACCCCGGAGCAGTATCGTCGGCTCACCGAGCTCATCCTCGCCTACGAATGGCTCATCTATCACAACACCCAGCCCTTCGTCGCCAACGGGCGGCACAATGAACATGCCGGTTCTACCGCTAAAATCGCCGACTACGCCAATCGCATTCTCAATCAAGGCAAGGAACTGCTGCGCCCCGAAGACAAAACTGCCCTCCAAGCGCTACTCACACGAATCAAAAAAAATCCGCAGATCTCCATCAATGGGAACCGCTTCTTCTATCGCAGCCTGCTCGCCGTGCACCGCCGTCCGGACTACTACATCGACGTCAAAATGACAGCTCCGCTCGTCGGCGGACCCGAGAGTTTCGCCGGCCACTACCCTTGGAACATGTCCTTCGGCGATGGCGTCACCACCCTCATGCGCAGCAGCAACGAATTCACCAAAATACACCGTAATTCACCAAACGCCGCCTACGCCTCCATCCGCGGCAACAACTACCACCCGAACAACTCCCTCTGGTTCTACCGACAACTCCCCGGCACCACCCAGCTCGACGACGAGCTTTTCTGGCCCGATCGCTACCGGGGCGGACAGGGATCCGCAGCTGGTGGAGTGTCCGATGGCCAGCTCGGTCACTGCGCCTTCCATTTCAAGAACCACCAATCCGGCGGCAATGCCAAAAAATTCTACGCCTTCACTGAAGACGGCATGGCACAACTGATCACTGGAATCTCCAAGCACAGAGACAAAAAGGCCCCCGATGACGTCACCCTCCGCACTACCCTCAACCAGTGCGATGCCACTACCGACGTCACCCTCATTGACCAAAATGGGTTCACCAAGACCTTCCCACTCGATGGCGAAGACGTCAATATCGACCTTCCGCTAGACCGTCGCTACTGGATCACCCACGGCGGCATCGGCTACCTGCTCCTGCCAACGGGACACGAAGCAGGCCCCGGAAAAGTCGGCACCTTGAAACTCAGCTTCGCCATGCGCAATCTCCTCACCCTCCCCCCCGGAGAACCGATCGCAGCGCCCCAACTCGAGAAACTCAAGTCCACCCCAGTTGCAACCGAACGGGCCACCAAGATCTTCAACCTCGCCATCGACCACACCCCGGAGGCCAAGGATGCCCGCGCCGCCTACTTCGTTTGCATGCGTGCTGACCAAGTCTCCGCGGAAAATGCGCAGGAATGGCTAAAATCTCCGCCCATCGAGATCCTCTCCAACACACCCAAAATACAAGCCACCCGCGACACCCGAGATGGCACCACAAATGCATTTTTCCATCTCGCAGGCACCCTAGAGGACAGTGACAAGCAGCCACTCATCACCGCAGCGACACCACTCGCCGTCATGTGGCGCCCGGCAACCGGAAAGACCACCCTCCAAGACGCTACCGCCGCATGTCTCGATGATCCCAGCAAAATGCCAGACACCCTCAGCGCAACCCTATTCCCAGCGCTCCAAGGCATCGATGAAGAGACCACAATCACCAGCCCCGCTCCCGGCCAGAACGACCCCACCGACCGCTACCGCGGCCGCCCAGTCACTCCCTAAAGCAGTTCAATCGAGTGATCTCGATTCGCAAGCGGACTCGATGATCACAAAACCCATCAACCCCAGTTGTGAATCTAGCAATGAGAACTTGGAAGACACACTAAACCTCAGTCGTATTTCTTTACTCATGAAAATCGCCTTCTTCACTCTCGCCTGCGCCTCGTCCGCCTTCGCCCAACACATGCTATGGTATGAGCAACCCGCCAAGGACTGGAATTCAGCACTTCCCATAGGAAACGGCCGCATCGGGGCCATGGTATTTGGTGATCCAAATAAGGAGCGCATCCAGCTGAATGACGACTCCATGTGGGCAGGCCCGGGCGAACAAATGGTCAACGCCAAAGGCACCCCCGAAGATCTCAAAAAAGTCCGTGCCCTCATTGATGCCGGCAAATACGCCGAGGCAGATGCCTTCCTCGTTCAGGCCTTCTCCCGCCGCTCCATCGTCCGCTCCCACCAGACCCTCGGCGACCTCCACCTCCACTGGAGAAACAATGACACCCCAGTCACCGCCTACCGCCGACAACTCGATCTCACAACCGGCATCACCACTGCCACTTGGAAGCGCGGCGAAACCGCCTTCACCCAAGAGGTCTTCTGCTCCAACCCCGACGAAGCCCTCTTCATCAAACTCACTGCCGACGGCCCCGACACCATCAACCTCGACGTCGATCTCACCCGCCCCAAAGACCAAGGCCACACCACCCACGAAACCACCGCCAAAGACTATACCCTCGCCATGAGTGGCCAGGTCACTCAGCGCACTGGCAAGGTCGACGAAAAGCCCATTCCCGACATGAAAGGGGTAAAATTCGAGGCCCGACTGCGTGCCGACCGAAATGGTAACACCGTCCTCGCTCAAGACGGGAAACTATCCATCCGCGATGCAAATGAAGTTTACTTGCGACTGACTGCCTCCACCGATTTTTGGTCAGAACAAAAACGGGAAATACACCATGATGGCACCCGTAAGGGCTTCATTCCAACAGGCGCTGACACCACGGTGCTTCCATCCCCGTCCACGGCCTACGACATCGCCCGCAAAAACCACATCGCCGACCACAGCCGCCTCTACAATCGCTCCGCCCTCACTCTCCCCACCGACCCCGAGCGCGAAAATCTCCCCACTGACAAGCGCATCGCCATTCTGAAGCCCGGACAGCCCGACCGCGGGCTCGAAGCCCTCGCCTACCACTACGGGCGCTACCTCCTCATCGCCAGCTCCCGCCCCAATGGTAATCCAGCCAACCTCCAAGGCCTCTGGAACCACCACATCGCCGCCCCCTGGAACTGCGACTACCACCTCAACATCAACCTCCAGATGAACTACTGGCCCGCCGAGGTCGCCAACCTCTCAGAGACCCACACCCCCGTCTTCACGTGGATGCAGGAGCTCGCCCGCCGCGGTGCCATCACCGCACGCGAACAATACGGCATGCGCGGCTGGATGTCCCACCACGCTTCCGAGCTCCGCGCCCCCACCACCATGAAATCCGCCCGTGCCCAGTGGGGCGGCTGGATCCATGGCGGCGGCTGGATGTGCCAGCACGTCTGGACCCACTACGACTACACTCGCGATAAAAAATTCCTCAGCGAAACCGGCTACCCACTCCTTGCCGGCCAGGCGCGCTTCTACCTCGACTGGCTCGTCGAAGAAGACGGCAAGCTCATCTCCACCCCAGAGTCCTCCCCGGAAAACGGCTTCATCGCCCCATCCGGCAAATTCTCCGCCGTCACCAAAAAAGCCGCCATGGGCCAGCAAATCATCCACGAAGTCTTCACCAACACCCTCGCCGCCGCCAAAGCCCTCGGCATCGAAAACGACTTCACCAAAGAAATCGCCACCGCCCTCCCCGAGCTCGACAAAGGCCTCCACATCGGCCCCGACGGGCGCCTGCTAGAATGGGATAAACCATACGCAGAAGCAGAGCCCGGCCACCGCCACCTCTCCCACCTCTACGCCTTCCACCCCGGCAACACCATCACCCACGAGAAAACCCCCAAGCTCATGGAAGCCGCCAAAAAATCCATCGACTTCCGCACCAAGCACGGCTCCGTCGGCATCGGCTGGTCACGCGCATGGGCCGTCTCGATCTTCGCCCGCCTCCGCGATGGCGACACCGCCCACAAGCACCTCCACGAAATGCTCCGCACCCAGACACTCACCAACGGCTTCAACTCCGTCTTCGGAAAAAACAAACCTGTCTTCCAGATCGAAGCCAACTTCGGAGCCACCGCAGGTGTTGCCGAAATGCTCCTCCAATCCCACGCCGACACCCTCCACCTCCTCCCCGCCCTCCCCAAGGAATGGGAATCCGGCACCATCACCGGCATCAAAGCCCGCGGCAGCCACACCCTCACGATCACCTGGGAAAACGGCCAACTCAAACAAGCCACCATCACCAAAGGCCCCGGCCAACTCCAAAAAAACATCATGCTTGCCGGTAAGCCCATCGAATCCACCGACCCCCGCCTCACCATAAAGTAAACACAACGTCTCCTTACGTTCGATATTCGAGCGTAGTATGTATTCGATATCCAAACATCGAATCACGCGCTACCTTCTCGGACAATGGATTTCGACAAACCAAATATCGACATCAAGTGGTATCGCACCAAGCTACCGAAAGAGACTCTCGATGTCCTAAACAAACGCTCTGACCTACAGGGGTTCCTACAGTCGCTCGGCTTCCTCGCCATCATCCTAGCCACTGGCTCCGCCACTTTCCTCTTCTGGCAACGCGAACAGTGGGGCTGGTTCGTTGCCGCCCTGCTGCTCCACGGCACCGTCACCTCCTTCTACATCAATGCCGTGCACGAGCTTGTTCACGGCACCGTCTTCGCCACGAAAAAGCTCAACGACTTCTTCGCCGCCCTCTTCGCCTTCCTCGGCATCATCAACCACAAGATGTTTTGGTATTCCCACACCGAGCATCACAAATACACCCTCCACCCGCCCGATGACCTCGAAGTCGTCGTGCCCATCTACCACTCCACCACGAGCTACGGCAGCTCAGCCCTCATCAACATCCATTTCTACAAGGACTTCCTCGCCAATCTCCGCTACTGCTTTGCCAAATTCACCGGCCAATGGGAGCCCGTCCTCGTCCCCGAGCACCTGCCGAACCGACGCAAAAAAGTCGTCAACTGGTCACGCTTCATGCTCGGCACCCACCTGCTCATCACCGCCGTTTCCCTCTACTTCGGCCTCTGGATCATCCCGCTCCTCCTCACCTTCTCCGGTGCCTACGGAGCTTGGCTCTTCTACCTACTCAATAACACACAGCACTCCGGCCTCACCGAGAACGTCGATGACTTCCGCCTCAACTGCCGCACCATCACCATCGACCCCATCTCGCGCTTCCTCTACTGGCACATGAATTGGCACATCGAACACCACATGTTCGCTGCCGTCCCCTGCTACAACCTCCATAAACTCCACCGAGCCATCCGCCACGAGCTACCTCGCACTCCAGGTGTCATCGAAGCCTGGGTAGAAATCGCCTACATCCAATACCGCCGCAAACGCGACGACGACTACCGCTTCCTCCCCGAACTCCCTGGCGAAGACGGCGAATTCCAATCCGGAAAATCCCGCCTCCAGCGCATCCGCGAACAAGCCGACAAACGCCTCGCCGAAGCCGAAAAATCCAAAGCCCTCAACGCATCCTCCACTTCCGGCAAACGCTGGGAATGCACCGTCTGCGGCTTCATCTACGACGAATCACGCGGCCTCCCAGAAGAAGGCATCGCCCCCGGCACCGCATGGAAAGACATCCCGGACGACTGGGTCTGCCCGGATTGCGGCGTCTCCAAAGCCGAGTTCGACATGGTCGAAATCCCCGCCGACCGCGAGATCGACCCCACAAAACTCGACCCTGAAGTCGCCCTCGCCGAAAAACAACGCGACGCCGCCGTCATCATCGGCTCCGGCATGGCCGCTTACTCGCTTGCCCGCGAATACCGCCGCCACGACACCACCCGCCCTATCACCCTCATCACCGCAGATGACGGCACCTACTACTCCAAGCCAAAGCTCTCCAACTCCATTTCCAAACAACACTCAGCCGAGCAAATCGCCACCTCCACGGCAGCAGAAATGGAACAAAAACTCAGCCTCACCGTGCTCACCCACACCACCGTGGAGCACATCGATCCAGAAAACAAATCCCTCAAACTAACCAAAGGAAAAACACTTCCCTACCGCGATCTCGTCCTCGCCCTCGGAGCATCCCCCTTCAAGCTTTCTGTAAAAGGCGACGCCGCAGAAGCCGTCCACACCATCAACCAACTCGACGACTACACCCGCTTCAAATCAGCCCTCGACGTCCTCCCAACAGACCAAGAGAACCAAGCAGAAATCCTCATCGTCGGAGACGGCCTCATCGGCTGTGAATTTGCTGACGACCTCACCCGCACTGGGCACAAAGTCCACCTCACCGGACTCGCCGAGCGACCACTCGCCAGCCTGGTCCCAGAGGAAATCAGCCACCGCTACCTCGAGACCCTCACTCAAAAAGGCCTCACCTGGACCTCCGGCACATCACTAGAATCAGTCAACCGCAGCGGCTCCCGCTACCGCTGCACCCTCACCAATGGCCAAACGATCGAAGCTGACCTCATCCTCTCCGCCGTCGGCCTACGCCCGAATGCCGAGCTCGCCAAGCAAGCCGGACTAAGGACCAACCGCGGCATCATCACCGACCCCACCCTCCGCACCAGCGATCCCTCCATCTACGCCCTCGGCGACTGTGCCGAAGTCGCCGGCGAGGTCCTCCCCTACATCGCCCCCATGCAGCTCGGTGCCAAAGCCCTCGCCTATTCACTCAAAGGCACCCCCACCGCCGTTCGCTACCCGGTCATGCCCGTCGTCATCAAAACCCCATCCCTCCCCATCGTCACCGCCCCACCACCACGCGATGCCGAAGGCTCATGGAAAATCCAAACCACCCCCGACGGCATCATCGCCCGCTTCGAGTCCCCCACCGGCACGCTCCTCGGCTTCGCCCTCACCGAATCCAACACCAGCCTCCAGCACGAACTTGCCGAATCCTGCCAAAACCCACACCATTCCACCAATCCCGCACCCAGCTCCACCGGCGGCGTCCACCAACCCTCCGCCTAAACCGCACACCACTTTCACCATGCCAGCTCAGTCACACTTCGCCCGTTCCGTCTGGGGGATCGATCCAGAAAATTTCCCCAGCTACTTCGCCGAACTCGCCACCAGCGGCCACACCGCCGTAGAGGTCGGCACCCCCACCGATCCCGCCGAGGCCGACACCCTCCGCCAGCTGGCCGCCGACCACGGTCTCCAAGTCATCGCCCAGATCTGGACCATCGGCACCACCCCAGACGAACACCTCGCCAGCGCCCACCCTCAGCTAGAGATCGCCCTCCGCCTCGCCCCTGTCCTCATCAATTCCCACACAGGCAAAGACCACTTCCCCGTCTCGGAAAATGCCACCATCATCCGCGGCATGCAGGATCACCTCAGCAAGCTAGATCCCGAAACGCTCCTCGTCCACGAAACCCACCGCGGCCGCGCCACCTTCACCGCCCACCTCACCAGCCAGCTCCTGAGCCTAGTCCCCGAGATGCAGCTCTGCCTCGACATCTCCCACTGGACCTGTGTCCACGAATCCCTCCTCGAAGACCAATCCCCCGCCGTCGACCTCGCCATTTCCCGCACCCGCTACCTCCACGCCCGCCTCGGCGGCACCCAGACCCCGCAGCTCCACCCACCGCTCGACCCCGCCTACCAAACCGAACGCGAAACCTTCCTCACTTGGTGGAAACGCTGGATTATCCAAGAAAACGCCGCCCAGCGCCCCACCTACATCGCCACCGAATACGGCCCCTTCCCCTACGCCCCACCCAGCACCATCACCAACCAGGAAAAGGCACTTTCCGAGCACAACGCCAGCACCCGCAAGTTCGTCGCGTCCATCTTCTAGTTCCCTCTAATGCCAGACCGAGACCAATACCGAACTCTCATCGACTTCAGCGATGACGAAGACACTTGTCTCGTCGGCATCGGCCACTACCTCTACCCCCACGCCATGCCACCGCTGAAACAGCAGTTTAACGATGAACACCTCGTGCTGGCCTACC
>CAXIBU010000013.1:0-25464 GCA_964021555.1 uncultured Verrucomicrobiales bacterium
GACAAGAGCACTGCGATTAGCAGAGTAAAAGGATTCGAATGATCGAGAGGAATAGGCGTCTCAGGAAAAAGTTCATCGAGACGTTGGTGGATAAAAAAAGCCCGCTCTGCTTTGCGCATGAGCGAGCTTAGAAAAGTTCCTTTCGGAAAGCAATTAAAGGCGAGCCTTCTTTTTCAGGATGCTGTGATACATCTTGCGGCAATGCTTGTAGCCGGTGCGCCCCTTCAGCAGACCTGCGGCCTTGTCGTATGAGCCCCACTTGGTCACTTGAAGTTCAACCTTGCGCACACCCCATTTGTTCATGATCGAGCGGGAAGGCTTGTAAAGGTCGACGGTATTCGTTCCTACGAGCGCACTACCGTAATCATCAACCACGTAGGTGTATGGAAGACCCTTGATCTTAAATTGGGTGCCAACCGGATAAACCGACCAATCTGCAGCGGCCGAGCGAACACTGCCGTATCGCAGTGTGCTGCCGATAGCGTTTTTACGGCGATATTTGACGTGATCTGACTCAGTGTGAGTGTAGGCGGTAGTTCTAACCAAGCGACGGGTAGCCTGTTGATGATAAGTCGGCATACCGTGCTTATCTTTACCCACGACACCCCTCTTAAGGTGTGCAGCGTTGCCAGCAGATGAGCCGGAGCGCGCTGGGACGCTGGCGATCGTCTCTGAAGTCGACATCAGCGGCTTGGGTGAAGTCGAGCAACTGCTTAGAAAACAAGCCATCGCGGGCAGAAGAATTGTGAAGAAATGAATTTTTTTCATAATTTATGAAAGAAATGGCCTAATCTCTACTTAAGATTAATTGCCGCGCTTGGGGTAACTGCCCATTTGCTTCCTGTAAACCGATTTTTTTACCACGATTGAGCAATTCTCGGCATTTTCTTGGAACTACGGGGACTTAGGGCCTTAAAAAAATTATCCCTAGAATGAAAAAAGGCGGCCCTAAGACCGCCTTTTTTGAATTTTCTCTTACTAGTTAAGCATCAACCCTTGGTCTTGGTGACCAAACGGAGCAGAGCCTCATTTCTCAGCAGAACCTCTTGAGCCCGCTGGTGCTCTGCAGGGTCTTTCGAGAGATCAATACCTTCTAGTTCGGTCTTGGCGCGCTCGATTGCGGCGGCAACCACAGCCTCGTCGATCTCGTCGGCCTGAGCGGCGGAATCCGTCAAAACCGTAACGGCATGCTGGGTGACCTCGGCAAATCCCCCGCCAATCGCGAACTCTTCCGTGCGACCATCTTTCTCGTAACGAAGTTCACCAGCTACCAGAGCCGTGACAAGAGCCTCGTGAAGACTAAGGACGCCCATTTCTCCGTCGGCACCGGGAAGGTAGACATTGGCAACGTCATCGGAGAAGACTTTGCGCTCAGGAGTAACGATTTCGAGATGGATTGACATACGATTTTAAGTTGGTTTCGCGGCTAGGCGAGCAAGGAAAGTTTAGCGTTCGACGACGTCGATGCCAGCCTTCATGTAGAAGTTACCCTCTGGGGTATCATCCCACTTACCGTCGAGGATCTCAGCGAAGCCTTTGACGGTGTCTTCTGTTTTGACGTAGACGCCAGGAACGTTGGTGAAGACCTCTGCAACGTGGAAAGGCTGAGTAAGGAAACGTTGAATCTTACGGGCGCGGTAAACGCTCATTTTATCTTCGTCACTCAGTTCGTCCATCCCGAGAATGGCGATGATGTCCTGAAGATCTTTGTAGCGCTGAAGGACGTTCTGAACGCCACGAGCGACACGGTAGTGCTCTTCACCAACCACCTCTGGAGCAAGTGCCTTAGAGGTGGATGAAAGTGGATCAACCGCAGGGAAGAGAGCTTGCTCAGCAAGAGCACGCTCAAGAACGACTGTCGCATCCAAGTGAGCGAAGGTGTTGGCCGGAGCTGGGTCAGTCAAGTCATCCGCAGGGACGTAAACCGCCTGAAGTGAAGTGATCGAACCCTTCTTGGTTGAGGTGATTCGCTCCTGGAGACCAGCCATCTCTTCAGAAAGAGTTGGTTGGTAACCTACCGCAGAAGGCGTGCGGCCGAGGAGAGCGGAAACTTCGGAACCAGCTTGAGAGAATCGGAAAATGTTATCAACGAAAAGAAGAACGTCCTGGCCTTCTTCATCACGGAAGTATTCCGCCATGGTCAGTGCTGAAAGAGCAACACGCAGACGAGCGCCCGGAGGCTCGTTCATCTGACCGTATACCAGGGCTACTTTAGAGCCAGGGGCGAGGACAGGCGTGCCATCGTCATTGATCTTGATGTGGCCGTTCTCGTCTTTTTCAGTCGCGATAACGCCAGACTCGATCATTTCCCAGTAAAGGTCGTTACCTTCACGAGTCCGCTCACCAACACCTGCGAAGACGGAGTAACCACCGTGCCCCTTAGCGATGTTGTTGATCAGCTCCATGATGACCACGGTCTTACCAACACCAGCACCACCGAAGGCACCGACTTTACCACCTTTAAGGAATGGGCAGATGAGGTCGATGACCTTAATGCCAGTTTCGAGGATCTCAGCGGAAGCGGTCTGATCAGCGAGGCTTGGAGCTTCGCGGTGAATTTCAGAGCGCTTATCAGCGGCTGGGAGAGCAACGTTTTCATCGACAAGATCGCCGGTGACGTTGAAAATACGACCAAGAACTTGATCACCCACAGGAACCGAGATGGACTTGCCGGTATCGACGATGTCCATGCCACGCTTGAGGCCGTCAGTCGTGCTCATCGCAACGGCGCGAACCCAGCCATCACCCAAGTGCTGCTGCACTTCGAGAAGGAGTGTGTGTTGAATGCCGTAGGCTTCGAAATTGACTTCGAGGGCATTGTAGATCGCGGGGATGGTCTCGGCGGACGAGAAGTCGGCGTCGATGACTGCGCCAATGACTTGGACGATGGTTCCGGTGTTGCTCATGGTTTTGAGATGGTGAGTGGTTTCGAGATTTTGAAAGAATTAAGAAAAGGTTGATGAAGAAATGAGTAAGGTTTAGGACTACTCCATTGCTTTCATCGCGGTCGTGATTTCAAGCAGCTCTGCGGTAATGGCTGCTTGGCGGGCCTTGTTGTATTGAAGCGTGAGCTCTTTGACCATCTTGCCAGCGTTATCGGTAGCCGACTTCATGGCAACCATTCGAGCGGAGTGCTCTGAAGCGCGTGCTTCGACGTGCATCTGGTAAACCTGGAAGTTGACGTAAAGCGGCAAGAGAGCTTCGAGAACTTCGTCGGCTGATGGCTCGAATTTGTAGTCAGCTGGATTATCCAGTGCGACTTCGGCTGGCGCATCTTTCCCGACACCTTCATAATCACGGTGTTCTCCGAGCTTGTCGGTTGGGATAGGGAGCAACTGAGAGACGTATGCCTCTTGGGTCAATGTCGAAACGAAGTTGGTGAAAACGACGCTGATCTTGCTGTATTCTCCACCGAGGAACTTCTCGATGAGGAATTTCGCTACTGGACGGCACTCATCAAATGGAACCGGATCCTTGACCGTGAAGTCGGCGACGACTTTGTTCCCGGCTTTTTCAAGCGACAGTCGCAACTTACGACCGACGGTCACGTAATCGGCACCAGGGGCGATCTCTTTGCGCATCTTCTTCTGAAGGTTTGCATTGAGAGCACCACAGAGACCCTTATCGGTGCTGATGACAAGCACAAGGTGCTTGTCGCCATCACGCTTTTCGAGAAGTGGGTGAGCTTCGTCATCCAAGCCGTCCTTGAGATTAACAAGGACCTTGTTTAAACGATCTGCGTAGCTACGGCCAGCCAATGCTTGGTCCTGAGCTTTCTTCATCTTCGCCGCAGCCACCAGCTGCATTGCGCGGGTGATTTGGGAAGTGTTCTTGACCGACTTAATGCGTCGGCGGATGTCGCGAAGGTTTGCCATTGGATTTTAGCGTTTAGCGGAAGTAACCGGAAGATTGGAGGAGCTTATTTCCAAGAAGTCTTGAAGTCTTCGAGGGAGCCTTTGATGCCGTCAACGATTTCGTCGGAGAGCACTTTCTCGTCTGCGATCTTCTGAAGAAGCTCGCCCTTGCGAGTGGTGAAGAATTCACCCATAGCCATCTGGCACTCTTTGACGCGATCGACATCGACGTCATCGAAGTAACCGTTCTGCATGGCGAAGAGGTAGATAACCTCCATTTCCATGGCGACAGGATTGTATTGGTTCTGTTTGAACAGCTCAACAATGCGCTGACCGCGAGAGATCTTCTTCTGAGTTGCAGCGTCGAGATCAGAACCGAACTGGGCAAATGCCTGAAGTTCACGGAACTGAGCAAGGTCGAGCTTGGTCGTGCCGGAGACTTTTTTGATCGCCTTGGTTTGAGCAGCGGAGCCGACTCGGGAAACCGAAAGACCAACTGAAATCGCAGGGCGGATGCCTTGGTAGAAGAGGTCGGTTTCAAGGAAGATCTGACCGTCAGTGATGGAAATCACGTTGGTCGGAATGTAAGCGGAAACGTCACCAGCCTGAGTTTCAATGATTGGCAGAGCAGTCAATGAACCACCGCCGGCATTTTCGGAAAGACGAGCGGAACGCTCAAGAAGGCGGCTGTGGAGGTAGAAGACATCACCAGGGTAAGCTTCACGACCGGAAGGGCGCTTGAGAATCAGGGAAACCTGACGGTAAGCAACCGCGTGCTTGGAAAGGTCATCAAATACGATGAGAACATCTTCCCCTTGGTCCATGAGGAATTCAGCGACTGAACATCCGGTGTATGGAGCGAGGTATTGGTTAGCAGCGGAATCCGATGCTGAGGCGTTAACAACGATCGTGTAGTCAAGAGCGCCGGCTTCATCGAGAGTGGCGATGGTGCGAGCAACGTTGGATTGCTTCTGACCGATGGCGACGTAGACACAGTAGATTGGCTTGTGGTTCTTGAGGCGACCTTCTTCCGCAGCGCGGTTTTGGTTAGCCTGAGAAATGATGGTGTCGATGGCGATGGTGGTCTTACCAGTCGCACGGTCACCAATGATCAGCTCACGCTGGCCACGACCGATTGGGATCATTGCATCGATGGACATGATACCAGTCTGAACTGGGACCGAAACCGACTTACGCTTAATGATGCCAGGTGCGATTTTTTCAACTGGGTATGAAGCTTCACCAACGATGTCGCCTTTGCCGTCGAGAGCTTGACCGAGCGTGTTGATGACGCGGCCAAGGAGGTTGCGTCCGACAGGAACCTGAAGGAGGCGTCCGGTAGCGCGAACTTCGTCGCCCTCTTTGATGTGATTGCCGTTACCGAGAAGGACGACACCGACTTCGTTTTCCTCAAGGTTGAGGGCGAGACCGGTGAGGTTTCCTGGGAATTCGATCATCTCGTTGAGCGTGACGTCGCTGAGACCTTCGACTTTGGCGACGCCGTCACCGATTTCGCGGACGGTGCCGACATTGGACTTCTCGACCGATGCGGTGACTTTGTTGATTTCCGCTTCCAGTTCTTGGAGGATGTTGCTCATGATGGTGAGTTTGCTTTGGTTGAAGATTCGATGTTCGGCTGAGCCGGAACGTTGGTTAATTTAGAAGGAATTGGAAAGGCGGACGAGGCGGCCTTTGACGCTACCGTCGAAGACATCGTCCCCGACACGGACTTTAAGGCCACCGAGGAGATCGGGATCGACCTTATAGGCGAAGGTGAGACCTGCGCCGTATTTTTGATTTAGAGAGGACTCGATCCGATCGCGCTCGACCTGACCGAGATCAGTTGCGCTCTCGACGACCACCTGACGGCGCTCAATCTCGAGACGCACCAAACGAACGAAGGCGTTCAAGATGCCCTTGTAGCCGCGTGGTTTTTTGGTGCCGACGCGATTGGCCACGAGGCGCACGCGAGACTCATCCAGCTGGCCGTCGACCATGCAAAGACGGAACAGACCGCGAGCGGTGGAAATGGCAACTTTGGAAGCTCTCATGGTTCAGTTAAAAATTAGAGAATTAAGCCTCGATCTTGGCCATGGCTTCCTGATTGAGGCGGGCCTGGTCGTTGGCGTCGAGTTCTTTACCGGTGATTTGGGCCGTGGTCTTCACAACCAATTGGCCAAACTCTTTGCGAAGCTTCTCAACCTCCTCGGTGCGGATCTGAGCAGCGGCTTCCTCAGCGCGCTTCACAATCTGCTGAGCGCTGTTAGCGGCTTCGGCGGTTTTCTGCTCACGAAGAGCTTCGGAGCTTGTTTTGGCCTCTTCGATCAGTTCGCTGGCTTTCGCGTTGGCAGCGTCCAGTGCAGCCTGGGTGCGCTCGTCGGTTTCAGCAAGTTGCTGTTCGATGCGAGTCAACTTGGCTTCACCTTCAGCGATCCGCTGCTTCCGCTCTTCGAGCATGGCCAGGATTGGCTTAAATGCGAAGATCTTGAGCAAGACAAAGACCAGGACCACATTGATCAACTGGGCGATGAAGAGAGCCCATTCGACTCCAAACTTATCAAAAATAGCATCAAGCTTAGATACTTCGGCGGCTTGGGCGAGGATCTGTGAGTAAATCATGGGAAAAGTGGAAAACGAAAAATCAAAGGGACAAATTGGCTGGAGGGATAGCCCTCCAGCCGTCATTCAAAGCGATCAGCCTTAGACAGCGAAAGCAGAGAGAATGAAAACACCCTCAATAAGAGCAGCAAGAATGATGCTAACAACGAGGATAGGAGTCGCTGCGGAAGGATTGCGACCGGTAGCTTCAGCGGCTTTCATTCCGAGAAGTCCGATGCCGATTCCTGCGCCAAGAGCAGCGAGTGCAATGTAGAGTTTGTCCATTGTTTTAGTTGGTTTGTTTTGTTGGTTTCGCCCGCCTCCACAGTCACAATGCCATGGTCCGACGGTGAGAGTTTTTAGTGTGCGTGGTCGTCTCCGTGATCACAGATGAGACGGAGGAAGACCGCGCAGAGAAGCATGTAAACGAGAGCTTGAACGAAGCCAACGAGTAGCTCCATGAACATGAAAGGAAGAGCTGGCAAGAAGGCGATTGCGGACGGGACCATCCCCATCAGCTTCTCGAGAGTTTGCTCACCACCGTAGATATTACCGAAAAGTCGGAAGGAAAGAGCTACAGGACGAATCGCAATTGAAATCACCTCGAGAATACCAACGAGGAAGAAGATCGGGACCATTAGGAATAAGATAAGACCTTTGAAGGATCCTTTAGGAGCGAAGATGTGAGCCAAGAAGCCCTTGAGACCATTCTCAGTGATAGCCCAATAGAACCATAGCACCGCAAACAGCGCCGACATGGCCATTGTCATGTTAAGGTCAGCATTACCACCCCGGAAGTATGGGCGAAAGTTATCAACAATCCCGTATCCTTCGGCAGCAGCTGAATCTGTAACGAAATGCCCTACCGTGCCTACGCCAGGGAAAAGACCTGCCCAGTTATTGGCGAGAATCATCAAGAAAACACCCGCAAAGAACCAGAAGGTGCGATTGAGCAGCTTCTCCTCCCCTACGATCCCAAGTAGGAAGTTATAGAGCGACTCAACAATCCATTCCGCGAAGTTCTGGAGACCAGAAGGAACCATCGACATCTTTTTGGTCGCCATTTGAGCGAACAAGATCATCGCAAGAGCTACCACCCAAGTCATGATCATTGAGTTGGTGACGGGGACTGGACCAATTTTATGAACGCGCTCCGCGAAAGCAGGAAGGTCGTCATGATGATGCCCGCCCTCACCATGATGATCGCCGGCAGCGTGGGCATGATCGCCAGCGTGATGGTCATCATTGGCATGATCGCCTCCAACGTGAGCGGCTGAGTGCTCTTGAGCGCTCGCTGGATCCGCCTGAGCCATTGGTAGGCAGGCAAACGAGAACGCAGCGACGAGGCAGGCGAGGAAAGGTGATTTAACCATTTGAGTGGGAAAACTGAGGTGTTTGACTCATGGGGGCCAAGAGTCGACGCGCGGTTCCTAACTTGATGAGCTAACCACTTGCAAGTCTCAAATGCCGACTTTGTGAAAAAATTCACAAAGTCCCGCCCTGAATCTTAGGCTTCTTTTTTTTCGTGAGGCAGAAAATCGACTAACAACATCTTTAACCTTTAAAAACCAATCAGTTAAACACAACATCAATGACTAAAGCTGCTCAAAAAGCACTCAGAATCGCCCTTAATCCCCTAAAAATGGAGCTTTTCGTCGCTTTTCCCCTTTACACCGAAATGAAGGAAAGTCTATTGTCCAGACGCTATGAACAAAGCCCAACTCGTTGAATCAATCCAGAAGTCACTCGGTAAAGAAGCCACTAAAAAACAAGCTGAAGAAGCTTTGTCCGCTGTTCTCGACAGCATCGCCAAAGGCGTTAAGAAGGACAAAAAAGTTCAGCTGATCGGTTTCGGCACCTTCGAAGTCAAAAAGCGCGCTGCTCGCATGGGCCGCAACCCTAAGACTGGCGAGCAGATGAAAATCAAAGCTTCCAAGTCTGTCGGCTTCAAGCCTTCTTCGACCCTCAAGAGCTCACTGTAACCACATTCAGTTTTCGAGCAAACTCCAAGCTTTTCGAAGCTTGGAGTTTTTTTGTGCCCTGAGGGCACCGGGATGATTACTCAGGGAAACTCGAAAGAAAGTTCTCAGAGGTGCCCCTTACTAGGCGAATTGCTCAAGCGCTTGGCGCAAGCCTTTGGCTTTATGCAAGGTTTCGTGAAATTCAGCGGTGGGCTCACTGTCTGCGACGATACCTGCCCCGACGTGATAATGGAGCAAGTTTGCTTCACGAATCAGGGTCCTTATGACGATATTGAACTGAGATATTCCATTGAATCCAAAATAGCCGATTGATCCCGTGTAGAGCCCTCGGGGAGATGATTCAAGCTCATCAATTACCTGCATCGAGCGGATTTTCGGAGCGCCCGTGATGCTACCGCCGGGAGAACAGGCGCTTAGGGCTTCGATTTGTCCCACCTCGTGCTTCAAGACCCCTTTCACCGTTGATACCAGGTGGTAGACTTGCTCGTAGCTTTCTAGCTTGAGCATTTCAGTCACTTCGACTGAGCCGAATTCGCAGACTTTTCCGAGGTCGTTGCGCAGAAGATCGGTGATCATCACCAGTTCAGCGATTTCTTTCTCGCTGGTCCGGAGTTCGTATGCCGCTTGCTGATCGAGCAAAGGATCAGAGAACCGCGGGCGAGTGCCCTTGATCGGACGTGTGAAAACTTCGCGTCCGGTGAATCTCAGAAAGGTTTCAGGTGACGACGAAAGAACCTCACGATCACCCTGCCTGAGGTAGGCCGCCATTGGTGCTGGAGTGGACTTTCGGAGACATTTGTAGAGATCAAAGAGATTACCCTGCTCGGAAACTTGACTCGAAAAACGCTGGCACAAGTTGACTTGGTAGAGATCCCCAGCAGCGATGTAGTCGTGAATTTTACGAACGCTGGCTTCGTATGACTCTTGCGATTGCTCGGCCTGGGGTTGCTCGATTTTGGCAGATTCTCTAAATCCAGACTCCTTCCATGCCTGACTGAGGCTTCCTTGTTCATACCAAGTATCAGTCGCATGATGATAGACCAGTAGCTCGGGATAGACTCCGAACGAAAAAGCACCTTCGTAATCAATAGTGCCGAATAGCCCTCCTCGAGGGAAATCCAGCTCGCTCGTTTCGTCAGCCACGCTCCACTTGTTCATGGCCCTTTCAAGCGATGAGGTATCGGCCAGCGATCCGATTAGCCTCCGCTCGGCTCTCGCAGTGATGAGTGACAAAGTCGAGTCGTCACCCGGGCGGAGATTGCCCGCGGAATCGAGCCAGATGAAATCTTCCAAATGCTGAAGCCCCTCCGCCATCTCCAAAGGGCTCTTGCGACTGTCGATCCGGCGCATTTCCGGCAGCTGAAATCCTTCGCTCATGGTGTCTCAAAGATCGTCGTCTATGGGCCTGGGCAAGATCAAGCTGAACAAGTCGACACTCACCGTTTGCGACTGACCAAGCATCTCAATTAGCATCAGCACTCGATCCTTGCCGGGGATGACCTCCAGCACCTTGCCCGATTCTCCAGCCAGCGGACCGTCGGCGACCTCGACCTCACTGCCGACTTCAATTTTTGGTGCGACTTCGATGATCTCCCCTCCACGTTCTTCCATGCGCTGTTGGAGTTCATCCATGAATTCATCTGGCACGTGGGGAACCTGGCTGCCGAAATGCACTAGTCCCCTAACGCCGAAGGCATATTTCACCGCTCTTTCGTTCTCGTTACGATCGAATTTAGCAAACAAGTAGCCGGGGAACAGAGCCTCCTGGAACCACACTTTGCCGCGACGGGTCGCCTTGCGGTATCGAATTTGCGGACACAATACCTCGACCGCATCCAGATCACGCAAATGCCGAGCCGCGATATGCTCTCGTTTTGTCTGCGCCTTGACGCAATACCAGAACAGTTCTGGCTCTTCGCTGGCTTGGTCGATTGGATTGTCCATTAGCTGGTGTGCTGAATTCACTCAGCCACCCATTACGGTCTGAATCAAGGGCAGAACGGTTTTAGCTCGTTTTGTCCAGCGATGAAGGCGCTCGATGCGCTCTTCGTAAAATTCGCGATCTTCCTCGATCTCGACATTGGCCGCCTCGTCGCGCAAGTGGCTGATCTGGCCCTGGGTTGCATCCAAGTGCGGGCGAATCTCCGACTTAATGAAGCCCGCGATCAATGACTTGATCTCTACAGCCGCTTGGTAGTGCATCTTCCTTTCGCCTGCCTGCTGCGATTCCGCGACCGCGCCGAGTTGCTTCAAGAATGTGATCCCCTGGCTGGCCGAGCCCTTACTAATCCCGAGGCGTCGAACGAGATCATCCAAGCTCATCGGAGACTGGCTCACATACATCAGGCCATAGATTTCGCCCATGGACTTGGGTAGCCCGAGTAGTTTGGCACCTTCGCGGAATAATTCGACGCTGCGAATTTCCACGGGGTTCAAGCCAGTAGAAACACTGGACGAGGTGGCTTCCTTTTGATCCATGTCATTTCTGTAAAGAAGCTCGATGAATCGTTCAATTATTTTTGAACTTCGGAGCTACTTTAAATCCGCCTCAACTGGCAAGCGTGAGCGGCAAAGCCGGCACCGAACGAGGTCAGCCAGAGTCTATCGGTGCTTGGGCCGGCCTCTAGGGCGAGTTCCAAGGAAACCAAAACCGACGGACTACTGAGGTTGCCATATTGGGATAAGACTTCGCGGGTAAGATCAAGTTCACCGCATCCGAGAACCTTCTCGACCGCATCAACCACGTCACGTCCACCACCATGGGAGATCACCCCCTTGAGAGAAGCCCCTGCTTGATCGTGCAGCTGCTTGACTGCCTTCGCAGCTAGTGCTGGGACTTGACGGTCCAGCCGATTCCTTAAGAATCCTTTCTCATTCTCGAAACGCAACAGATCACGGTGCTGAGGAAGATGAAGGGTCTGAAAATTCCCCGCCTCCCACGCTCCATCGCCGCCCTCACCACTCCAAATGGACGCATTTGCCCCATCGCCGAATAGGCAAAGACTGATCAAAACCCCGGGATCATCGTCCATGTAGAAGGCCGCCGAGCAGAGCTCGATTGCAATCACACCAATCTTCATGGATGGATCCGCCTTGGCCAGGCCATGGGCTGATCGCAAAGTCGGGATTGCCGCGCCACAACCGAGACCAACGAGGTCTTGAAGATAGATGTCGGGTCTCATCCCGAGCTCCTCGGCGACGTGACTACTGAGCCCAGGGCAGAGGTAGCCGGTGCACGAGCAAACCAGCAGTGCATCCAGGTCGTCAGCCTGCAAGCCCGCCTTTTCCAGCGCCCCTTTCATGGCATCCGCACCCAGACGTCGCCCCTCCCGTTCGAAAAGGTGATTCAACTCGCCGGGATCGGATTCCACCAACGGGCCAATCTCAGGGACGCAGAAATGTCGGGTATCGATCCCGCCGGATCTCAGCAGAATCTTCTCCAACAGCGCCCGAGACCCAGGCCGGAGTCTATCGAAAGAAGGGGTCGCCGCGAGACCATCGTATGACTCTTGCTGAGTGAAGCGATTGGGAGGAAAGGCGCTGTGAATGGAGTTTAGGAACATAAAAAAGATTCGGAAACTCAAGCCGTCCGAAGGCGCTCAAAAAGCCAATCGAAGGGCAGCAGCTCACGTTTCGCCATGGCTAGAGTTAATTTTTGACCGATCCCACCGAGGAGAAAGCGATGCATGCCGGTGGCTAGGCGCAATCGGTCTCTGAAATGATTCTCAAGCTTGATGGCCGTAGCTGCTTTAGCGGCTATCCACGACTGATCACCTCGACTGTATCTGATAAGCTCGGGCAAACTCAGGGCCGCTCCCTCGAAGGCCATTGACATCCCGTTTCCAGTGAATGGTGGAATCATTGAGTGCGCATCGCCAAGCTCGAAGACACCGTCATCCTCAGGCTGACGACCGAGTTCGAAACCCGCAACGGCGGAAAAGGATGCTTCGTCAGGAGCACTGCTGAGCATTCTATCCGCCAAGTTTGCCAAGCCCACTTGGCGCAGGTAGTTGAAAAGCAATTCAGATCGATTCCCCTTTAATTCGGGGTCCGTCAGGAAAAGCCCGCATGCATTCGCTCGACCGTCTTCGATTCGCGAAATACCGAGATACCCCCCGTGGCCGAGATGCATCTCCAAGTCATCTTCAAGGCGAGGTTCCTTCAGGTGTATTTTGAGACCGAGCCAGCGCCGACCGCTAACCCGTTTACGTCCGGCGGACCAGACCACGCCCGGCTGATCTGCTTCTGAAAGACTGGACCGGTGACCGCATTTTAAATCACCACCGAGCCCTGAAAACCGCTCAACCAAAATCTGATCCAACCGAAAGCGGGAGACCCCACGTGCCGGCATTGGGAGGGTCTGCGAGGCAACCCGTCCCGCGGGATCGAACCATGATGATTGAGTTAGCGGCACCGATTGATTGAGCAAATCCAAGATTCCCAGACAGTCGAGATGCTCATCCGATACGCCTGAAATGAACTCGCCGCAAACCCGGTGCCGCGGGTAGTTCCCAGCTTCCTCAATGAAGACTGGAACTCCATTCTTTCGAAGTCCGATACCCAGCGAGAGCCCCGCCAGTCCGCCTCCGCAAATGCGGATTGGTCTTAGCTTCGTCGTCATTTCGGAACTCCTACCGCGCGGTGAGCACCAGTCCAAGTGCTCTTGAATTTCCAAGACCAGTTTTTTAGCCCAAGCAGATTTGGCAACTCTTCATCGCGAAAGCCCGCTCCGACACTAACTTTCAAGTCATGTCTCGTGACTTCTCCGATTAACGGCGAAATCAACTTACCTTGCCACACGTGCAAGGCCCTTCGCTCGGGCTCACTGGCGATTAACCCTGTGGAATTTTGCAGAATTTTGCCCAGGCGGGCGAGTTGATCGGCCCTGAAGTGATGCAGAAATAGATTCGCTACGACTAACGCACCTTCGAGCTCCTCCGTCAGGCTAAAAAGATCTCCTTGGTGCCACTGGACCCCTGGACAATCACGGGGTGCTGGGACGAGATCGAGCGCCGAAATGCGAGCATTGGGAAAAGCCCGCGCGAGACGAACGGCCAAGTGTCCTTCCCCGGCCCCGACTTCGACAATTCGGTGACGACTTTGCTCCGGCAGCGACTTGATGGCCGAGATCATCCAGTTCTCATTGCCCATCACTTGATTGATCCTCACCAGATCACGGCGACTGCGCACCGCCCTCGGATCATCCGGTGGTAGCTCGTCCAAAATCTCAGGTAAAACCGTTCGCAGCACGGTTGATCTTCGCACAGGCCCGCCGATTTGCAGGGAAATTCGAAAGATTCTTGCCGTCTCAAGATTTGTGGCAATGTTGCTGATGTGACCCGCCTGTTTTCAGCTCTTACCGCCCTGCTCTGCCTATGCCTGCTCTCGTGCATCGAAGGCAAAGAAGAAGTATGGGTCGAGGCCGATGGAAGCTCGCGCATCGAGATGGAATACATCCTGCCAGTTGCCGCTCGTCGGCAGATTGTCGGCTCATTTCAGCATTTGAAGAAAATCGCCGACGAGATCGATGGAGCCAACCTTGAGGAACCCAGCGTCGAATATATCGAGGGCAACCAGATCAGACTGTTCGCAAAGATGTCATTCGATGATCCATTTGCAGGTCGCGACTTTCAAGAGCGTCTGCTCGCATCGGAAAGCGGAAATGCGAAGCCAAGCACTGCAGGTGCTCTTGTAGGCAGAATGGACGCGAAGTTTGACTCTGGAGCAGCCAGCCTGAAACGCACGATCTTCACCAGTAGCCTATTCCCGCTAAAAAATACGACACCAAGCGTCGCGGAGCGGAATCGTAAGATCTTGAAAGGGGCCAAACTGGACTACGTGGTTCACTTACCTAACGCCCCCCTTAGCAGCAATGCCATGAGCACCGACGATGAGGGCAAGACCTTGAAGTGGTCATTTCTACTCGCAGACTACTTGGACAAAGATCCCACGCTCGAAATGCTCTGGCGCCCGAAAATCCCCTGGTGGCTATGGCTCAGCGCAGGCCTAATACTTACACTTACGATTTTCGTGGCCTGGAAATTCTTACGGTTCCTTTGGCGTCGGGCAACCTAGCCAATCATTTCACGAAGCGCTTTTGCAGATCGGCGATTGGTGTCTTTACCAAGTTCGCCCCAACCGTTTCAACGATGGCCTTTTGATGACTTCCAAGGGCATCCATCACGCGAGGCAGGATAGTCTGAGGTGCCACAAAAACACACCTTGGTGAGTCCATTGCAGCCAGCGCCGAACCGATCTCGTCTGCCAATTGACCAATCGCACGCTTTTCAAGCTCACCCTCCAAATTCGGATTCTCAGCATAGGACATCGCATCTGCCTGACTGACTGAGGAGCCACGAGCAAACTTCCCTGGCACATCACTGCTTACAGCTCCAGGAGATTTGATAGGCTCCTGCAAGGGGCGATTGCGAATTTCTCTCAGGTGGGTCCGCTCGGCAGGATCGTCGCCGGCATGCTGAACCTCTAAAATCCGAATGGAGCCGAGGTCAGAGAGAATAAAGACGTTCACATGTTGGATCGATGAATTCATAGATTGAACCATACCACGGATAACTTCTTTCGCTACCCGGTTTCCTCTCACCCAGCTTGCCTAACAAGCAGGTAGATGATGCTCCCCCCCATCCCGAAGACTAAAAGAATCAGCACTCCGATCAAAATAAGCTCTCCCCGCCGACCTAGCAAGGGAACACGATTCTGAATGTAGGTCGGCCCCGTTCTTAAGGGAGCCCCCCCCATCACCCCATAGACACCAGTCGTATTTTTAGCCGCGACCATCACCCGGCGGGTCGTCCTCACCAACTTGATATTGGAAACTGGTTTCGGTTCAGGAAAAGCCTCCAGCGCATCTTGGACTTTGGGAAACCTATCCTTGGGAGAAAAAGCGGTCATCTTCTGGATCCATTCACCGACCTCCTCAGGCACATCCTTACGGTAAGCGTGAACCGGCGGATAGGAACCTTGCTTGAGGCGACGGTAGGTCATATCAATCCCCAGCTCACCAAGGGGATGTCCACCTGCGAGTGAGGCGTAGAGGAGTTGCCCGCAACTGTAGAGATCAAGTGATTGACTTGGCAGCTTGCCTTCAAAATATTCAGGCGGCATCAGCACTGGCTCGATCATCCCATAGTGCCTGGCGCGGCGCTTGGGATCCAAAGACCTGATTAGTGCGGCCAAACCGAGATCAATGATCTTGAACCTCACCCCTTTGACCGGGTCCGAGGTCAGCTGCACTGACTTGGACGACAGCGCCGTGTGAAAAATATTGTGGGAATGGAATTCGGAAATGGTGCTGAGTAACGACTTTGCCAGCTCGGAAAATTCGTCCACCTTCAAGGGATCCTTCATCAAGCGCTCGCCTAACAAAGGCCCATCCAAGAGCTCGGTTACCAAGTAATAGCCCTGCTCATCCAGACCCCCATCCACCACCTTGATCAATCCCGGTGATCGCATCTTCGAAAGATTCCCGAAGACTTGATCGAAGATCGGCTGAACCTCACGACAACGGGCGTGAGGTATCTCAGGGAACAAACGTCGAAAGGCAACTAAGCGCCCCATCGTCTTATCCACGGCTGAATAGGTCACGCCAGACATCCCCGAGATCAAGGTGTCTTCAATTTTGTAGCGCTCGTCGATGGACATGGTTAGATCTCGGGAATCGGATGACTAAGCTTGGTGCATTTTACACCCGCCCTTTCAACCAGCGGCGCATCGGGATCATGTTGGAATAGTCGAAACCGTGCTTCCTAAAGAACTTTTGCGACTCCGCACTGATCTTATCGGTCAGCAAGGTGATCCTCAGAAAGTCCTTCTTGGCACAAAAGTCGAGCACGTGGTTGAGCAATAATGAGCCATACCCCACCCCTCGATGTTCAGGGCGTATGATCACATCCTCCATCTGCGCCACAAAACCACCTTCAGCGGTCGAGATCGTAAACAGGAGATTGACCATCCCAATGATCTTATCCTCAGACCGGATGACGAAAATTCGACCTCGGCCTGGCTCCTCCAAGATCAACTGCAGAGCGCGCTCATGCTTCTCGGGATCAGGCAGGAAATCCATCCCGCTGTTCATTAGATCGAGCAGAATCTCGACCAATTCAGGCAAATCCTGAAGTGTCGCAGACTCGATGCGGGCATTTAGCTCACCGGAAAGAAAAGTCGAATTGGAGGCTCCTGTCATTGGCATAGCCTAGCAGCACAAGGGATTCTTAGGACAGCTCAGAGTTACCCAAATGAAAAAAAGTTGCTGCTTTCTGATTGTTCCATTGACAACGAGAGCTGAATGAATAGCCTGCGCCCCCGCTTGGGCCAATCCGCGCCCCAGTGGCCTAATCAGGCAACCCACATCTTTTCGTCATGAAACGCACCTATCAACCTTCCAAACGCAGCCGCAAAAACCAGCACGGTTTCCGCGCTCGCATGTCCACCAAGGCCGGCCGCGACTGCCTCAAACGTCGTCGTGCCAAAGGCCGCAAGCGCCTCCTCCCTAAAGGTGCTGAGCTGCAATACGAGCGCCACACCACCCAGCACGGCGGCCGCTAAGCTTTAGTGCCCTGAGCATGCGTCTTCCGCGCAAGGCAAGTATCCGACTGCGGAGTGAATTCGCAAAGGTGCGCCAGCACGGAAAAAGTTCTGCAGGTCGCTACCTAGTTCTAGGGGCCCTGCACGATCCCGAACTTGATCGCTTCAAGGTCGGCTACATCACCACCCGGAAGATCGGTAAGGCGGTCGAGCGAAACCATATTCGCCGCCGCTTTCGAGCCATTGTTAATCAACATGGCCACCGCATCCTTCCGGGTTTTTATTTGGTCACCATCGCCCGATACCGAGCCCCTGGTGCCACCTTCGATGAACTTGAGCGAGATTGGCTGAAACAAGCCCGCCGTCTCAAGATTCTCTCCGACTAATTTCCCTTCTCAAAACGATTCTCCTCATGGACCGTAAAGCCTGGATTCTCCTCATCCTCTGCGTCTCGCTACTCGGCGCCAACCTCTGGTATGGCGCTCAAAACCAGAAGAACCTCAAGCCCGACCAGCAAGAGCAGACTGACGGTTCCAACTCATCAGGCGAACCAGCCATGGGCACAGGCGATGCAGACACCACCGCTCCTCCCACAGCAGGCGAAGCTGAGCAACCCAAGGGCGGCGCTCAAGTCGAAGCACCTGCGCAGATCGAAGAAACGCTCCACACCCTCACCACCAAGAGACTTCGCGACGACAAGCAAGAGGAACTTGTCGAATTTACCTTCACCAACCGCGGCGGCGGCGTCAAATTCGCCCGCTTCAAGCAACAGCGCGCGGTCGGTCACGGCGAAGAAGAAAAGCTCGCTGAGCACGAAGATAAATTCGTCCGCCTGAACACCCGCCACCTTCGCACCGTCGGCACCCTGGCGCTGGACCCCGTCGAAAATATCTTCGATACCTCGATGCACCAGTTAGTCGACAAGACCGACAACTCCATCACTTTCAAAGGTAAGACCCCTTCAGGTCTCACCGTCACCAAGACCTACACCCTCATCGGCGACAGCACCGACGAAAACCTCTCGGCAGGCTACCGTCTCAAGCTTGACGTCAAATTCGAGAACCCCACGGCCCTGCCAATCAGCGTCAACGAATACGGCATTTACGCTGGTTCAGCTAGCCCACTGCATGCCGGAGAACAGCCGACTTACGGAGGCTTCTTCCACTACACAGACGGCGACTTTGAGACGGAAGACGCAAGCTACTTCACCGGCGGCTTCATCAGCTCCGCCAAAGATGGCTACCTCGATCGCGATCTCGAAGACATCAAATACGCTGGTGTGATGAACCAGTTCTTCGCCACGATCCTGACGCCTTCCGAGCCCCTCAACACCTATGTGTGGGCGGGCTCTGAAACAGTCGAACTCGCTAAAGACGACGGCGAAAAGGTCAAAAAACAGGATCTCTCGGCCGCTCTCGGATTGCCCAAGATCGAGCTCGGACCGAATGCCATTCAGAGCTTCGAGTTCGACCTCTACATGGGCCCAAAAAACAGTCAGGTCCTATCGTCCATTAGCAGCTCTCACAATGATGTGATGAACTACGGCTGGTTCTGGCCCGTGAGCTGGGCGCTCAACATCCTCCTCGGTTGGCTTCACGGCATCTTCGGAAACTGGGGCTGGGCGGTCGCCGGGGTGACCATCATCATCCGACTCTGCCTGTGGCCGATCCATAACAAATCGACCCGTGCCATGAAGCGCATGCAGCAACTTCAGCCAAAAATGAAGGCGCTTAAAGAGAAGCATGCTGACGACCCTCAAAAGATGAACATGAAGGTCATGGAGCTCTACCGTGACTATGGAGTCAATCCCGTTGGCGGCTGCCTTCCCATGCTCATCCAAATTCCGATCTTCTTCGGATTTTACAAAATGCTCATGTTCGCTGTCGAACTGCGCAATGAAGGCTGGATCGGCTGGGTCACTGACCTTTCACAGCCAGACACGATCACGAATTTGGGTCTGATGGGCTTCGATATCCCAATCAACATTCTACCCATCCTCATGGCTGTAACCATGGTCATTCAGATGAAGCTTGCGCCTAAGCCTGCGGACCCCATGCAAGCCAAGATCATGATGTTCATGCCGATCATGTTCTTCGTTTTCTGTTACAACTTCGCCTCGGCCCTCGCCCTCTACTGGACCACCCAGAACATCTTCACCATCGGGCAGACCCTCTTCAACAACCGCATGCCTGAGCCCGAGCTCAAGAAACGCACACCGAAGGGCGGTGGTAAGCCTGGCAAAGGTAAGTCGTTCCTGCAACGCATGGCCGAGGCTCAAGAGGCCAAGATGAAGGAAATGCAAGGGGCCAAGAAAAGCGGCGGCATGCGCCAAGCAGGCTCCAACGTCTCCGACGATAAAAAGAAGAAACGCGGACCTAAAACCGGAGGCTGAAGCTCCCGTCTGGTTTAGAACGCTGAATCGAGCACTATCCGACACTACCCGACGGCGTCGCGACGGGTCTCGACCGCTAGCCGGAAAGCCTCGCGGTCACCGTGGCGCTTGATCGAGAATTTCACACAACGTCGCTGCCCCGGAGCAGGCGACCAGGTGGCTTGCCAAAATTCGTATTCCGTTCCATTCGTTCGGACTTTCACTCGCGAGACCCCCACGACCCCTGACGAATTTCTCGAAGAGCGCTGGCAAATCCGCGCCTGATCATCCTCTTCAAGCTTTTTTACCAGCGCATCACGCCAAGCACGGGCCGCCCGCAAGGCCTTGGCCGGGTCTCCGAAGATGCCGTCGGCAAAGAATTTTGCGTAGCGCTTTCCTCGCCGCTGAATTCGCACCTGGAACCCGTGCGTGCTCGAACCCGGCAGATCAATCCGCGTGATACCCCGGTTCGGATTAGCAATACTCATGCGCTGAACCTAGCCACAAATTTGCGAAAAAATCAAGCCAGAGCTATCCCCCCTCAGGAGTCTGTCAATATTGTCACGACTTCTGCTCTGGTGATTTGACACTTAGTTCCTTACGATGGTAAATAAACATCACGTGCCCTCGTTGGTCGATAAATATCATGAAAACCCTCCCCAACCTCTTAACCACCGCCTTCTTCGTCGCCATGACCGCGCAGGCATTCGCCCAGCTCGTCATCAACGAAGTCGATGCCGATACCCCGGGCTCTGACAGCGCCGAATTCATCGAACTCTACGATGGAGGGACTGGAAATACCTCCCTAGATGGCTACGTCCTCGTCCTCTTCAACGGGAGCAACGATACTTCTTACCAAGCCTACGATCTCGATGGCTTTTCGACCGATACCAACGGCTACTTCGTTCTCGGAAATACGGGCATCAATGGCGTGCAAATCACCGTCCCAGGCAATACCATCCAGAACGGTGCTGATGCCGTCGCGCTTTACCTCGCTGACGCCACTGATTTTCCTAACGGGACCGCACCCAATACCACTAACTTGGTCGATGCCCTAGTCTACGGAACCAATGATGGTGATGACACTGGGCTCCTGACCGCCCTAGGACAACCCCTCCAGAACGACGAAAGCGCCAACGGGGAGAACGAAACTGAAAGCAGCTCTCGAACGCCCAATGGCTCCGGCGCTTTCGGAACGCTATTGGCCACTCCAGGTGCAGAAAATGGTGTCGCCGCACCCGACCTCGATGGCCCCGAGGTCACTTCACTCAGTCCAGCCGATGATGCCTTGGACGTCAGCCTCAGCCCAACCATTCAGATTTCTTTCAATGAAGTCGTCGAAGCAGGAACTGGCACCATCCAGCTCATTCGCACCAGCGACAGCGCTGTCATTGAGAACTTCGATGTTAGCTCCGACGTCACCGTAGCCGGAAACAATGTCTCTCTCTCCCTCAGCGCTCCCCTCGACAGTGGCACCGCCTACCATTTCATTGTCCCGGCAGGTGCCTTTACCGACACCTCAAGCAACGACTTTGACGGGATTCTTACCGCAGACCTCTGGAATTTCGAGACCGCCGCACCCGATACCACGGCCCCCGGAGTCACAGCTCTCAGCCCAGCTGCCGGCTCCGGCTTTGTCGCAGTCGATTCCAGCCTCTCGCTGACTTTTGACGAACCCATCCAAGCTGGCACCGGCAACATTACGATTTTCGATGCTGATGACAATCTGATCGAAGCCTTCGACGTAAGCTCCGCCGCTAGTTTCGATACCAATTCGGTTACCATCACGCCAAGTGCCCCCCTGGCCGTCGGCACCTCGTTCTACGTTCTGGTCGATAATGGAGCCATCACGGATGCTTCAAGCAATGCATTTGCTGGCATCAGCTCAGTTACCGAATGGACTTTCGAGACGGTGTCAGCTTCCACGCCTGGCCCCGACATCAACGGATTCAGCCCAGCTCCTGGTGCAATCGATGTCTCAACCACCCCGACTCTGCGGATTCAGTTCGACGAAGAGATCTTCAAGTTGAGCGGGAATCTTGTGATCAAGAGAAGTTCTGACAACAGCGTGGTCCAGACCTATCCAATAGCTGACTCGGCTGTCCTGATCGACCCGTCAGACTCCTCGGCCCTTCTGATCAATGTCGGCACTCCCTTGGACAACGAAACTTCCTACTACGTCGAAGTCGACGCCGGTTATGTTGAAGATTTCGATTTCAATGGCAGCGCTGCCATTAGCGGAAGCAGCACCTGGACCTTCACCACTGCAGCGGGCCTTCCCACCTCCGATATTCTTATCACCCAATATTATGAGGGTTCGGGTTTCGATAAATACATCGAGATCAGTAACGTTTCAGGCAGCCCCATCACCCTTGATGGTTATGTCCTTTCACTTTTCGGAAATGCCAGCACAGAAAGCTGGAAGTCAGGCGCCCAATCCGGCGGCCTTAGCCTCGCAGGGATCACCCTCGAAGGCGGTGAATCCTACCTCCTCAAAAATTCGGGAGCTGTCAACCCCGGTTACGCCGCCGCTGGAGCGAATGCTGCGGATAATTCAGTCATCAACTTCAATGGCGATGATAGCATCGTGCTCTATCTCGACGCCAATGGTGACGACAGTCTCGAGACCACTGAAATTGCTGATGCCGTTTCATTCACTGATGATGGAAATGAAGGAGCCAATACCTCCTTCTACAGGACTTCAAACGACGTCGGATACAATCTCGCCGATGGAAGCACCATCCTCGACTTTGAAGCAGCCACCAACAGCGCTGGCCCTTGGCAGCAGATCGACACCGCTACTGTCAACAGCACCAGCGATCAAGCCAATCCTATCGCCCTTCAATTCAAAGTCCTAGCCGTCAGCCCCGTCCTCGACAGTTTTGTGATCTCAGGCGATGCTAGCAATACTTCTTCACCCTTGGTCTTGCTTGAGTTTGGAACTTCAGGCGGCTCACCAACCGAGTATCAGGTCTCTGAAGACTCGGAGTTTACTGGAGCAACCTGGTTACCGATTGCAGTCAAGATCCCCTATGAGCTCAGTGCTGGCAGCGGAGAAAAAACGGTCTATGTCAAAGTCCGTAACGCCTCAGGTGAATCCGCAGTCCTCAGCGACACCATCACCCGCGATGACTTTGTTTATCTTGACGGTCTAATCTTCACCCAATCCCACGAGGAAGTGGATAATGGAGACAAATACGTCGAAATCACCAATACCACCGGCGCTCCAATTGATCTCACGAACTACGTGATCGGCCGCTTCTCAAACACGATTGCCGAAGATTGGAAAATCACTGGAGCCGCTCAACCCACCGACATTTCACTCGCCGCCGCAGGGACCCTCGGCGCTGGAGAAACGATGGTCCTTGCCAATAGCAGCGCACTCACGCCGATCGATGCCAGCACTTTGACTGCACCCGATCTCGCCAGCGGTGCACTCAACTTCAATGGCAACGATAGCTTGGTCCTATTCAACGATGCCAATGCCGATGGCAATTACGACCCTTCAGAACTTGTCGACGCCCTCTCGTTTACTGAATCCGGTGCGGAAGGCGCAGACGTTAGCCTCGTCCGGACCACTGGCGGTCAAGGATTCGCCTTCA
Source organism: uncultured Verrucomicrobiales bacterium (assembly GCA_964021555.1). Classification (GTDB taxonomy): domain Bacteria; phylum Verrucomicrobiota; class Verrucomicrobiia; order Verrucomicrobiales; family Akkermansiaceae; genus CAXIBU01. The sequence continues at coordinate 22,949 of CAXIBU010000013.1, forward strand.
CTCTCGGATCGAGCATTTTGGATGCCCCCGGCATCTGGAGCGTGGTCGATATCGCTACGGCTGAAGCTGCCGTTGAGAATGTCGATAACGCCCACCTTGGCACCTATCCGGGCGGAGGGGTCGCACCTGACGACTACGACAGCTGGATCGATGGCTTCCCTGGCGTCGGCAGCGAAACCGCCTTCGGCGATGATCCTGACAAAGACGGTATCGTGAATGGCCTCGAAAATGTCTTTGGAACCGATCCAAGTGACCCTCTTGACGCGGTTGCCGTGAGCAATACGCTAGCCCTCGCCAATGGTGATATTACCTTCGAGCACCAGCTAGCAGCCGATGTGGCCAGCGACATCACCGTCGCCTACGAATGGTCAACCGACTTGAGCGCATGGAATGATAGTGGTGACAGCGTCGGCGGCACTACCGTCACCTTCACAACCGAAGTGATTGCAACCGCTTCGAATGGCACTCAGACCATTAGGGTCACCGCCGATGTCGACGGTGCTCCAGGGGAAGTCTTTGTCCGCGCCGCTGCGACTTTGCCAATCGTCATCGCAGATTGATCAAAATTTCCGAGATAAGCTTCAAAAGACCCCATCCCGACCACCGGGATGGGGTCTTTTCTTGCAATTCAACGTCTAGAACTTTGACTTGTGCTTACCGACTCTTCTAAGCTCCCGACCTCATGGCGAAGAAGGCACTCGGAAAAGGACTTGGAGCACTAATCAGCTCATCCAGCATTAGTAAAAACTCCCCGGCTCCCAAAGAGCCAAAGGCTAGCACTCGCACCAGTGGTGAGTCGGTCGAACTTGTCGCTCTGGATCAGATCATCCCAAGCACCCTGCAGCCTCGCCGTGAATTCGGCCCGGCTGCCCTCAGTGAGCTCGTCAATTCCATCCGCGAGCACGGCATCATCCAACCACTGATCGTCAGGAAAAAAGGCGAGCTCCTTGAGCTCATCGCCGGTGAACGCCGTTGGCGGGCCAGCCGTGAGCTCGGGCTCCAAGAGATTCCCGTCATCGTCCGTGAGGCAAGCGACCAAGACGTGCTGGAAATGGCTCTCATTGAGAACCTACAGCGCCAAGATCTCAATCCGATCGACGAAGCCGCTGGCTACGCCCGCTTGGTTAAGGAATTCAAACTCAAGCAAGTCGATATCGCCAAACGGGTCGGAAAAAGCCGCGCCAGTGTTGCCAATGCGATGCGCCTTCTGGATCTTTCAGACGAACTCCAAGCTTGGGTCGCAGATACAACCCTCAGCGTCGGCCACGCCAAGGCCATTCTCTCACTCAAAGAAGAGAAGCCACGTCAATTGGTCGCCGAGCAGGTCATCCAGCGAAGCCTCACCGTCCGCCAGACCGAGAAGTTGATCCAAGAGCTCAAAGACGGAAAACTCAAACCTAAGAAGAAGCCCAGCGCCCCAAAGCTCATGGATCCTCGTTTCGAAAAGGTCTCAAAGATTCTCAGCGAACAGCTGGCTACACCCGTCCAGATCAATTCCAAGGGCAAAAACGGACGCATCGAGATTGGTTACAGTAACGACAAAGAACTGGTTCGAATTTTGGAACTCCTCGGGATCGACGGTGATGAAGTGGAATAGCTCGATCGCCTTGTTACCGGCACTTTTTGCGGTCCTTGCAGGGCTCGTAGTCTCTTCCTGCGGCGATGGGGAATCCGTCGTGCCCCCGATGCCTGACACCCCAGCCCCGATCAAATTCGAAGACGGACCCGAGCTTTCTGGCGCTAACGCCTGGCTCCACGCCAAGCTTTTCTGCGAGCTAGGCCCCCGCCCCAATCAATCGGAAGCGCTTAAGCTAAGCCGACGACACATCACGGAAACACTCCAAAAGCTCGGCTGGAGCGTTGAAGATCAACGGTTCACCAGCCCCACCCCGCTCGGCGACCGTGAATTTGTCAACCTCATCGCACGCTTTCAGAGCGATAAAGGGTCCACGCCAAAAGGAGTTCTTTCAGGCCACATCGATACCAAAGACTTTAGTAACATCGAATTTATCGGTGCCAATGACGGTGCCTCCCATACCGGACTTCTTCTCGAGCTCGCCAGAGTGCTCAGCCAAAGACCAAAGCAAGCCCAGCAAATCGAGCTCGTTTTTTTTGATGGTGAAGAGGCTTTCGGAGCAATGATCCAACCTGGAAAGGACGGCCTCTACGGCTCGACCCACTACGCAAAATACTACCGAGGTAAGGCTTCTGGAGAAAAGCCAAAATGGGCTATTAACCTCGACATGGTTGGTCATCGACAGCTTCAGATTGAAGTTCCTTCGGATACTCCGCCACAACTCTATGCCGCCTACCGCAAGGCTGCCGCAGCGCTCCCACAAGGATCGAAGCGCTTCAAGGTCTCCTACGGCCCCATCATCGATGATCATCTTCCGCTCAATCAAGCGGGCATTCCCGCCATCGACATCATTCAAGGTGGATTCACTGGCTCCAATTGGTGGCACCAAAAAGACGACACTCTGGAAATCCTCTCGCCATCCAGCTTGGAACTGACAGGC
>CAXIBU010000014.1:0-24891 GCA_964021555.1 uncultured Verrucomicrobiales bacterium
AGCTGGTGATGACGCGACCACCATTGGGTCCCTCGGGGCGGACCTCATGTGGCTCATGATCATGACCGGAATGGTCGTGCCCTGCGTGGTCATGGTCGTGGTCATGACCTGCATGATCGTGCCCTGCGTGAGGGTCTTCTTTGCTTGTGGTCGTTTGAGACTCTTGGCAGGCGGTGAGGGCGAGACTGACTGAGAGAGCGGTGAGAGCTGCGAATTTTAGTTTCATGATTGGATAGTAGTTTTTTCGGGATTCGTTGCAAGTGCGAGATAGCGATTGGCGGCATGGCGTCCGTAGGCCCAGAACATGGCTGGGGTCACCATCAGGCCGAGCAAGGTCGAGCTGACTAGGCCACCGATAATGATGATGGCAACGGGATTGAGGATTTCCTTACCTGGTGTTTCTCCTGCTAGGGCGAGCGGGATCAGGGCAATGCCGGCGGAGAGCGCGGTCATCAGAACGGGGACGAGACGCTCCAAGGTGGCTCGCTCGATCATTTCTCGAGTAAATTCCTCACCCTCATGCTGCATGACGTGGAGGTAGTGAGAGATAAGCATGATGCTATTGCGCGCTGCGATCCCGGCAACGGCGATGAAGCCAACGAGGGTGGAGATGCTAATGGTCTGCTTGGTGACAAAGGCCAGGGCGAGCCCGCCAATGAGGGCCAGCGGGATATCGACCATGACCTGTAGTGGGAACATGATGGATTTGAAGTGGTTGTAGAGCAGCGCGCCCATGAAGATCAGGACGGCAATGAACATTAGGCCGATGTCCTTGGAGGCTCGTTGCTGGGCAAGGTAGTCACCTTCCCAAGTGACGAAGTAGCCGGGGGGGACTTCGAGTTCTTCCGCGACCTTGGCCTGCAGGGTTTCGACAAGCGTGACGAGGTCATCGGAGGTCGGATTTATGCTGACGACAAAGCGGCGCTGAGTGTTCTCGCGCTTGATGTTGTTGGGGCCGTAGGCTTGGCGGATATCGGCGAGGGATTTTAGCGGGACTTGGGCAGCGCTGGCGGTATCGATTCTCAAATTCGAAAGCCGCTCGGGCGATTCACGCCATTCGAGAGGCAATCGCACTACGATGCCGAAGACTTTCTCTCCCTCGTAGATCTCGCCGACTTGCTCACCTCCGAGCAGGGTGGCGAGTTGTCGGTTTAGCTCCCCGGGTTTGATGCCGTAGGCGGTGGCGCGCTCGCGGTTAATCTCGATGCGTAGCTGGGGGATGTCGGCCTGTTGCTCGATCTTGGCATCTTCGAGACCGGGCACGGTTTGCGCGATGGCTTGGATTTTCTCACCGATGAGCCGAAGTTCTTCGAGGTCCTCGCCGTAGACCTTGATCGCGATCTTTGCGGGGACGCCGCTGAGCATGTGGCCGATGCGGTCGGCTAGTGGGCCGCTGGTCGAACTGAAGGTGCCAGGGATGCCTTTCATCCGATCTTTGAGATCTTCTTTGATTTCGGCGAGGCTTCGTTCTCGGTCTTCCTTGAAATCGACTTCGAATTCTACTGTCGAGACTGGCACGACGTGGTCACCTCGCTCGGCGCGGCCTGCGCGGTAGGCGACGGTTTTGACTTCGGGGATTTCGCGAATCAGGCGCATCGCAGTGTCTGCGACTTCGGTGGTCTGCTTAAGTGAAGTGCCTGGGGCGGTGGTGGTGGCGATGACCACGGTTGGTTCACGAAATTCGGGCAGAAAATCTTTCCCCATCATCGGATAAAGCGCCGCTGCTGCCGCAAGTAATAGGGCAGTCAGCCCAAATAAGGCGGTAGGAAAGGAAAGGGAAGGGCGCAAGAGCAGCCGCAGGTAAATCCATTTGGCTCCTCGAACCAACCAACTGTCGCGGTGCTGTTTTCCCGCACGAGGTTTCAGCCAGTAGGAGGCGAGCACGGGGATGACGGTCAATGAGACCAAGAATGATGCCGCCATGCTGACGATGGTTGCGATCGCGATGGGTGCGAAAAGACGTCCTTCGACCCCGCTAAGCCAGAGCAGCGGGATGAAGACCAAGATAATCAAAATCGTGGCGTAGAAGATGGATCCTCGAATTTCTCTCGAAGCGGCGGCGACGACTTTCAGTCGGGGGCTTGGCTTGGGGCGCGAGGCATTTTCACGGAGTCGGCGGAAGACGTTCTCGACATCGACAATCGCATCATCGACCACCATGCCCATGGCGACGGCGAGTCCGCCCAAGGTCATCGAATTGACGCTCAATCCGAACAGGTCGAAGACAAGAAATGAGATAGCCAGTGAGAGCGGGATCGCCGTGAGCGTGATCAGTGTGACGCGAAGGTTCAGCAGGAACAAAATGAGCACTAGGATGACCATGATCGCGCCATCTCGAAGGGCTTCTTTGAGGTTGCCAATGGAGAGCGAAATGTAGTCGGCCTGGCGGTAGACGGGTTCGATTTCGACGCCCGGAGGGAGGGCGACTTTGAGTTCTGCAAGGGCTTCCTCGACTCGGTTGGTGAGTTCGATGGTGTCGAAGCCTGGTGACTTGGTGACGCTGAGCAGGACACCTCGATGGCCATTGGCCGCGGCGTCGCCGCGCATCGGTTGCGTGCCCCAGGCGATAGTGGCGACATCTTTCAGCCGGACGGGGCGGTCATTGACGAAGCGCACCTCCGTATTTCCCACTTCGCTGAGATCGGTGGTCATGGCGAGATTGCGGACCATGATTTCCTTGGAATCTTCGTCCAGGAATCCGCCAGTGCTATTGCTGACTGCCTGAGCGGCGGCGGTGCGGACTTGATCGTAACTGACGCCGTGGACAAGCATGCGCTCGGGATCGGGTAGGATCTCCAGTTGACGAATGCCGCCGCCCATGGACAGGACCTCGGCGACGCCTGAAATCCCTTGGAGTCTGCGTGCGACTTTCCAATCCGCCATGGTCCGTAATTCACCTGGGCTCAGTTCTCCGGTGGGGTCGGTCAGGCCGATCAGCAGAATTTCGCCCATCAGCGATGAGACCGGCGTCATGAACGGGGTTACCCCCTCGGGCAGCTCGCCATTCATGCTGGCGAGTTTTTCCTGCACGAACTGGCGAGCTTGGTAGATGTCGGTATCCCAGTCAAATTCGACATAAGTCAGGGATAATCCGACATCGGATATGGTTCGCAGTCGCGAGACCCCAGTCACTCCCATGAGCTCATTTTCCATGGGGATCGTCACCAAACGCTCGACCTCCTCCGGGGCCAGGCCTGGGGATTCCGTGAGAATCGTCACCGTCGGCTTGGTCAGATCGGGTAAGACCTCGACTGGCAGTTCAACGGCACTTTTGGTTCCGAGAACGACCAAGGCCAGGGCGATGACCAAGACCATCGGCCGATTAGCCAGAGAGAGCTGAATCAGACGGTTAAGCATCTTGAGCCTTCTCCCGTTTGCGTGAATCGGACCAGTGCTTGGCGCCGCTTAGCCCTAGTAAGAGAGCCAAGATCGCCGATAGCACGATGAAGAAGACATTGATGCTCTCAGGATCAATCATGGCGGTAGATTCCGAATTTCCCGCTTTCTGGTTCTTGCTGGCGGCTCGTTGATCGGCGGTCATTTCGGAGCCATCTTCATTGTGCTCGTGACCGTGGGCAGCATCGAGCGCCTCCTTTAAGGAAGCTCCGCCGCCCTGCACGAAACCTAAAAAATACGAGCCCTTGGTCACCACTCGGTCCTCGGGGAAGAGTCCGCTCAGGATCTCCGCGAACAGATCATTGCTGCGACCGGTTTCGACTGGGGTGCGCAGGTAGACGTTTGGCAATTCGAAGTCTTCGGCATAGACGACGCGTTTCGCGGTGTCACCTTGCAGGGCATCGAGCGGCACGACCATGACCTCCTCACTTACCGAGGTGATGATGGAAAATTCGGCCCGCATGCCGGGGCGGAGCTTGAGGTCCTCGTTGTCGATGACGAAGATCGCATCGAGCGTGCCGGATTCACTGTCGGCGCTGGTGCCGAAGCTGCGCAAGGTCCCTTCGAAGACTCGCTCGCCAGTCGCTGAAATTCGAATTCTCGCGCGAGTGCCGACTTCAAGCTTATGGGCTTCCTGCTCGGGCACGGCGGCCACCGCCCAAACCTTTTTCAGGTCGACGATATCGAGTAGCTCGCGATCCGGCTCGACTGGTTCGCCCAAGCGAACGTGGCTCTTCAAGACCAGGCCGGAAATGGGAGCCATCAGAGGAATCGTCGGTGGCGGATCGCCGGGCTGACGGCTCTCGACTTTGACCAGCACCTCACCGGCTTCGACATAGTCGCCACGGATCGCGTTGAGCTCGGTGATTCGTCCGGGGATCCGGCTGGAGAGCACGGAATGGCGATTGGGAATTTCCTCGATACGGCCGATGGCGAAGATGGTCTCCTCGAATGTCGTGGTGGTGACGGCGGTGGTCTCCAGACCGAGGTTTTTGACCTCGATGGGCTTGAGAGCGATGGGCTTTTCCTCGGCGCTTAGCGAGGTCAGCAAAAGCCCGAATAGGGATATGACCGAAAGGATAATAGTAGATTTCATGGGCCTAGTAGGCGGATTGGGGTGAACCGATCGCGGAAAAATAGTCATTGCGCGCGTGGTGGTAGTTCTCGAGGGCCTCGACTCGCTGGGCCTTCAGGTCGAGCTCCTGTTGGCGAGCTTGTAACAAGGAAAGAAAGCCGGCTTGGCCGTTTCTCAGGGCCTTTTCGAGTTCCTCTGAGTTCTCGCTGGCTTGTGGGATCAGACTGTTGGTCAAGGTCTGGTATTGGGTCATCCAACCCTCAGCTTCGATCTGGGCCGATGCGACTTGCTCGCGGATGGTTACGGCGAGGGCTTGTTTTTCGAGGCTGACCCTTTCTGCGCTCGCTTGAGCAGCGGCGATGTTGCCCTGGTTTCGGTTGTAGAGGGGGAGTGGGATGCTCATGCCGACACCGATCCGAGCCTCAGTTTCCAGACCGTCAGGGGCATCCTCTTCGCGCATGACGCCGCCTTCGATATTCGTCGTGACATCACCGAATTGCTTCGCCTTTTCGAGGCTGATCCGGGAGAGCGCGGCCTTTTCTTCGATCTCTTTGAACCGGTAATCGGGGCGTTTGTTGAGGTCGATTCTGCGATTGAGCGAGCGGGGCGGGCTGAGTTCGCCAAGCAGCTCCAGTTCAGCACTGGGGTTCATGCCGAAGGCTGCCTTCAGCCGGATGAGCTCGCCGCGTTGTTGGATGGCGAGGGCATCGGCGGCACTCTGCAGCTTGGTCAGCTCGACCTTGGCCTGAGCGGCATCAAGCGAGGAGAGCTCGCCGCGCTCAGCTGCGGTGCTGATAAAATCGACCATGGTCTGCAGCAGCGTGATCTGAGTGTTGATCTGCGCTTCCTTGGCTCGAAGGGCAAGAATTTCCAAAGCCTGGTCTTGGGCTGCCTCGATGAGCCGGCGCTCCACATCTTGCAGTTCGGCCTTGGCGAGCTCGAGCTCAAAGAAGGAGACACGCTTCTCTAGCCCGAGACGATTGGTAATCGGTAATTGCTGGGAGAAGCTTGCAGTGAGATCCCATTGCCCGCCGAGCCCGGTCTTGCCCGTTCCGAGCCCGATACTGGGATTCAAGGGCAGCCCGGCTTGGACCAACTTGCCTTCAGCCTCGCGAATGCGCAGTCGCGCGGCTCTGAGATTCGGGTGGTTGCGAACCACGCGATCACCGACTTTTGACAAGGCGATGCGGGGAGTCAGGTCTAAGCTTTGCGGCGGCGCAATGGGGCGAGACTTGGCAAGGCTTTCGTCTGGGATGTGGATGGGATCCTGGTAGGCACAAGAGGCGACAAGGACTGGGATAACGAGATAAACAGATGCTCGAAGCATACAATGATACGGTGATTGATTGGGTGAAGCCGAAGCTTGGAATCGCCCGAATTTGATCAGGGCAATAAAGGTCAACTGACGGCTAGCCAAGTGAGGCGAGCCGATGAGTGACCATCAATCACAGTCGATATACCGACCAGAGCGTGCGGCTGGCGGTCTGATTCCGAGCCGATAAGGCATCGGGTGGCGGCCCACGTTGGTTGAGCGCGCATATTCCGAGTGCCGGAGAAAAACCAATGAATGGTTCTTCCGATACCGGCTCCGAAGGAATCTTCGAGAGAGGGAGGCGAAATTCGACCCCTAGCTCGTCAATCAGCGGGCTGTCGAGGTCGTGGCAGCTGCAATTGCAGGGCTGCTCAGAGTTCTCGCCCTGCTCGCAATGAAAAGGTTCGTGATGCGAATGATCTCCACTGCAGCCGCCTCCGTGGCAGTGTGAACTGACTTCAACACTCTCATGATCAAGCTCACACCCTAGGCAACTACCCAGCGCCATGCCACCTAGGGCTTGGAGCGCAATGGCCAGTGAGGCCAAGATGGATGCTGCAAATTTCAATAGGCCCCAAAAGTATGATGCACGCCAACCAAAGACAAGCCGAGAAGTGGTATCATAGATTGGCGTGATGAGATTGCGCAATTAAGCAAATCTTAGATTGACGACAGGTTTACACAAATGGTAAGAAGGAAATTAGTTCAAAGAACTAGAACACTACCAAATATACCCTATGAAAAACTCTCTACTAAGCACTTCCGTTCTGGTCGTTACCACAGCTCTTGTTCAACCGCTGGACGCGGCGACAAGCTTTTCAGGAATCGGTGATTTCAACTCTGCAGTGAACTGGGATGACGGAGATGCTCTGACGGCCAATGATCTGCCCGGTGCTAATAATGGTCCAGGTATCGTCACTGGGACTGCTACAACTTCGGGCGACTACCTGATGGCCAATAATTCTGGCCCCGGGGACGGAGGCGTGACAGATATTGTTGTCAATGGAACCCTAAACCTCGGCCATGAATTGCAACTCCGCTCTGGAACCGTTGCTCAAAGTTCTGACCTATGGGTCGGCGCGGGGACTGGTAACTCTGGGACGCTCAATGTAACCACTGGTGGCCAAGTCGACATTGCTGGTGCGGCAACCTTCCTTTTCGTTGGAGTAGATGGTGCTCCAGTCGGCCTAGGTGGAAGTGGCTTTGGCACCGTTAATTTTGAAGCGGGTAGCACTTATCAGATACAGAAGGGCTTCACAGTTGAGAACGGCATCATAAATTTCAGTCTAGGCATGAACTTTCTTACAGGTGCCCAGAATAATTTTGACATCGGTTCTAATGGAACGCTTCAGTTCAGTGGGCTCACCGGTGGAAATGCTCCAACCTTCTCGCCTTCTGGAGCTGACTTTGACGTATCATCCGGTGCTACTTTGCAACTCGACTTTGCAGGGGCTTTAGCGGGTGAAAGCTACACACTTGTCGACAGTATCAGTAATCCTGGTTACAACTCTTTCGATAATGTCGTGGTCAATGGTTTGGCTCCCGACCAGCAAGCGGTTGTCAACTATGGGACCGATACTCTTTCGGTATCGATCGTAGCAATTCCCGAGCCTTCTTCTACTCTTCTTGTGGGACTTGCTGGTGTCGGCTTGCTGATTAGACGCCGGAAATGAGTCGGCGTTGGGCGTCTCATTCTTCACCGAGGCGTCAATCCAAAGCACTTATCATGTTCTTACAAAATCAGCCACTAGGTAACTAGTGGCTGATTTTATTATTGTGCTAAGCACTAGCACTTAGGGCTTGGGGCCCGGGTGTTCTACCCGCCCCAGTAGCGGTTCAGACCAAGCGAGCCGAAAGGCCTCCATTGGGAGACTAGGTTGAAAATTTAGGTGTCTGGATCTCGCGATGGCTATGTTCCTATTTCAGCCAGACTTTGACGCCTGGCCTCGCGAGGGTGGGGAGACGGACGGCATCCCAGTTGGCCATGCGAACGCAGCCGGCGCTTCGCGAGCGGCCGATGGTTTCTGGGCTTGAGGTTCCGTGGACTCCGATCCCGGGTCGGTTCAATCCCATCCACACGACACCGACGGGGTTGTTAGGCCCCCCGGGAATGTTGAGTGCAACATTGCTACGCTTGCCGGTCTTGAGGAGGGAGTCATCGAAGCGCCAGACTGGCATCTCGATCAGGTTTTTGACCTCCCAAAGGCCGTATCGAATAAACTTTTCCTGTCCTGGAGTGATTGGAAAGGCGGCGATCAATTCGCTGTCGATCTCGGCAATTCCATCGGACTTGAGGTCTCCATCTTGAACGATAAGCGCCTTTGGCGGCGCGGGTTGGGTGTTCTCGGGGTCAGTGTTCGGGGTGACGAGCTTGGGCGTTGCGTAGAAGCGGATCTGATTAATCGAGGTATCGATCGAAATACGGCGATTCGCAAATGCGGGGTCCTCCTTGTGACCACGGCCGACGCTCATTTCTTCGATCTTGAATGGAGTCACGTTGGGGACCAGCAAGGTGGTTCCCTCAAGGGCTTGGTAGAGGCGACTTTTGCCATTGAGTAGCTCGAGAAATTCGATGGAGGTGTGGTAGCGCTCGGCCATGAACTCTCCGACGCTGCGGTAGGGCATCGATTTTCTCTTGGCCTGCTCGGAACGAGCAGTGGGTAGGCTGGAGTCGACGAATTTGGAAACAATGGGAGGGACGACTGCTGCGGTGAAGGCTTGTTTGACAGCGGCTAGAGCCTCTGTCTGGACACTAGCCATGTCCTCGGCAGGGCGCCCTTTGCTGCGGTTGTAGGTCTCAACCGCTAGCTGGGTGAAGCGCCCGGGGCGGCCATCGATGTAGCCCGGGCCAAAATTTTGGCTATCGAGGTAAATCTGGAGCCGCACTGCATCAGCCCGTTCAGCGGTGATGTCAGCTTGGGAAAGCTCGCTCCCAGCCACGAAGAAAACGGTCAGAAGTAAGAGTTTAAAAGGGTTCATGTTCATGATTGTTACTTTACGAGAGGAGTTGGCGCGGATTTTCATCCGAATTTGCACGCATTTCGAGACATAAAGAGCTTGAGGGCTGACAATTGAAGGCTATCGTCCCGCACCAACAGCAGCTCAATCCATGGAACCAAATAATCTGCAAACCACTCACGCCGCCTACGACTCTAAGGTTGAGGGCAATATTGTCATTACCCAGCTTGATTCGGCGATCAACTGGATGCGGAAAAATTCGCTCTGGCCGATGCCGATGGGGCTTGCTTGTTGTGCGATCGAATTGATGGCGACGGCTTCGGCGCGTTTCGATATTTCCCGCTTCGGTGCTGAGGTCATGCGATTTTCCCCTCGTCAGAGCGACGTGATGATTGTGGCTGGAACCGTCACCTATAAAATGGCGCTCGCGGTGAAGCGGATTTGGGATCAAATGCCAGAGCCGAAATGGTGCATCGCCATGGGAGCCTGTGCTTCATCTGGTGGCATGTATCGTTCCTACGCCGTGTTGCAAGGGATCGATCAGATCATCCCGGTCGACGTTTACATTTCGGGCTGCCCTCCGCGCCCCGAAGCTCTCATCGAAGGGCTGATGAAGCTCCAGCGCAAGATTGAGACGGAAGAATCCTTCAGCGAGCAGAAGAAGGAATTCATCGACACCATTTCCTAATCCTCGTCCCAACCATCTTTTATGAACGCCAAAGAAGCCCTCGAAAAGCTGAGCTCCCATCTCGGTGATAAGCTCCTAAGTTCGCATGAATTTCGCGGTGAGCAGACGGCTGTTGTTGCTCTCGATGCTCTATTTGACGCTCTCAAATATTGCCACACCGAGCTCAATTTTGACTTGTTGATCGATATCTCTTCTATTGATCACGAAACTCGGGACCCACGTTTCGAGATGGTTTACGAGCTTTGTCGTATCGAAGACGAATGCCACCTGCGCATCAAGAGCCCAGTCGCTGAAGACGAGGCGGTGCCAACAGCTGTTCCACTATGGGATACGGCCAACTGGCACGAGCGTGAAGTCTACGATATGATGGGCATTCGTTTCGCGGATCATCCTGACCTTCGTCGCATTCTCATGTGGGAGGGCTACCCATTCTATCCACTCCGCAAGGAATTTCCGCTTGCTGGCAAGCCTTCCGACATGCCGGACGTCGCCTTCACTGGTGAAGCTCCTCTTGAAGGTGGCCCATTCGTCACCTCTCCTTCCGAGGCTGGAGCCAAGTCGCGCGAGCCTCGCGCGAGGGATTAATTCCTGTAAAAGTTCCAAAGTTTAGGCAGTATCTCACTCATGAGATTACTGCCTTTTTTGTTTCTGGGTGCCACCGTTCTTCCATCGTTTGCCGAACTCAAGTTACCTGCCCTATTCAGCGACAAGATGGTCCTACAGCAGGGGATGGACGTCCCGGTCTGGGGCTGGGCTGATCCGGGCGCTGAGATTTCAGTGACTTTTGCGGGGCAGACGGAAAAAACGAAAGTTCCAGCCAGTGGTAAATTCGAGCTCAAGCTCAAGCCGCTAGAAGCAAGCGCTCAAGAGCGGGAGCTGACCGTCACCAGTTCATCGAAGGAGACCTTGGTGATCAAAGAAGTGGTAGTTGGCGAAGTGTGGCTGGGATCAGGTCAGTCGAACATGCAATGGACGATTAACAAGGTCAGCCAGGAGCAACAAAAATTGGCCAAGGAAAAAGACCGGCCCAATCTAAGGATCTTTTTCGTGCCTCTGAAGGCGAGCTATGAGCCACAAGAAGATGTGCAGGCCACTTGGAAGAAAAGCCTTGCGGCAGACACACCGGCTTTTTCAGCGGTTGCTTGGGCATTTGGTAATCAGCTTCAACAGGAGCTAAACGTGCCGGTAGGTATGATTACGAGTTCTTGGGGTGGATCTCGGATTGAGCCGTGGATTTCCGATCAGGCTTTCGCTGAGAATCCGATGCTGAAGGCGATCGCGGAGACCAGGCAAAAGCAGAAAGAAGCAAAAAAGCTTAAGCTCAACAACCATGGCTACGGCCTTTATCAAGCGATGATTCACCCATTGCAGCCCTATGCTCTGAGAGGCTTTCTCTGGTATCAGGGAGAATCGAACGTTGCTGATGCCAGCAAGTATCTCGAGATGAAACGCTCGCTCATCGAAGGGTGGCGGAAAGATTGGCAGCAGCCCGATGCTCCATTCCTATACGTGCAGCTTGCACCGTTTACTTATGAAAAGAATCGTGTCGGTAAGCTACCTCTCATGTGGGAAGCTCAAGAAAAGTGCCTCGAGATCCCGCACACGGGCATGGCGGTCATTAACGATGTTGGCAATTTAAAGAATATTCACCCCCTGGACAAGCTAACCGTTGGCAAACGCCTCGCTGGAATGGCGCTTAATATGAGCTATGGCAAAAAGGATCTGGTTGCGAATTCCCCTCGGCTGAAAAAGGTGAGTCGAACCGAGGACGGCTTGATTGTGCTGAGCTTTGATCACTTGGGGGAAGGTCTAATGATGACAAAAGGTGACCAACTTACCCATTTCGAGCTCGTCTTCCCGAATGGTTCAGTCGTTCCAGTCGCTGCTCAGATTTCCGAGGACGGCCAGAATATTTTAATCAAGGCTGAAAAAGCGGATGAAGCCGTTGAAGTGCGATTTGCATGGTCTAATACTGCTGAGCCAAATTTAGCTAATTCTGCTGGGTTGCCTGCCTCTGCATTTCGCCGCAAGCTGCCGTAGCGTAAGGATCTAAAGTGTAATTTAGGAAGTTTTGAGAGCTTACTGTCATGCATCAATTGCCTCCTTGCGCAGAATTGGCACGCTTTTCGCTTAGCTAGTTGTCAGAGCCGACAGAACGAGCATCACCCTACCAGTGCTCACGGCCTTTCAACTAATATAAGCGAAACGATGAACTATAAGTCTACAAAAACCATAAGTGCTCTCAGCCTAGCTTTAGCTGCTGGGATTTCTTCCTCCCTTGCAGGTGTCGATGCACCTGAAACCGCTTTGCCAACGGCAGCACCAGCTTTCACTGGTGAAATCTCAGCTGGTTGGGATAGCCAGTATTTTTTCCGTGGTCTCTGGTTCGGAGACGAAACGGTTTGGACCAATATCTCAATCTCGAAGGAAATTGCTCCTAACCTTACTGGTTCCGTCAATGCGTTCTACACCGATGTGATGGACAACGACCTAGCCTATTCCGAAGCTAACCTCGGCGCTACCCTTTCCTACGATGCTGGATTCGGAACCTTCGATCTTGGCTTCCTCTACTACCGTTTCTTCGACGGTTTCGGTGGTGACAACAATGGCCTCCCCGTTGCCGGAAACCGTGATGCAACCGAACTTAGCCTCACCTACAGCCAAGAGCTCTTTTACGGCATCAATGGTCACCTTTTGGCCGCCTATGACCTTCGCATCGACGGCGGTTACTTGGAAGCTGGTCTCAGCAAGAGCTGGAAGCTATCTGACAAAGTCGGTCTCGACGTCTCTGTTGCCACGGGCTACAGCCTCGGGGATTATTATTCTCAGGGTCTAAGCGCCGGCCTTGGGCTTGCAATCGAACCTTCTGACGGATTCACACACACCTTGGTGAGCGTCGCTGCTCCTATCGCATTGACCGACACGGTTACTTTTACCCCGCATGTCAGTTGTAATTTCTCGCACGAAGCTCGTGACGGAATCAACGGCTCAGTTGATCGTGACGGCAGCGAGGTCTTCTACGGCGCTGCTCTGTCCGTGAGCTTTTGATTGGTCTTTATTGGTCTTAATCTGAGATAGTCTATGTTTGGTTTGGACTAGCTCGTTAATGAGAAAGAGATCAGTAATTTTGCTTCTCGTTGGCCTACACCTTTCCTTTTGGGAAGGGTGTAGGCTTTTTGTTGATCAGTCAGATAGAAGTAAACCAATGAGTGACAGGGCAATCACACTTGAGAGAAGAACGATGGCCACGGCGCTGCCATCACTTTCGTTTTTAAACATTCTTTCTGCTTCAGGAAGTTGAACGAGTTTCTCGGTCGCGCTACTTTCCATAGGATGAAGGGCCAAGAGTTCTTCGGGCGTCCAGTAGTCGTAGCGATCAGTAAGCTGCAGCTTAACGGCGGCGACCTGTTCAGGAGTGATCGCGCTAGATCGATTTCCCCATTCTTGTCGAATGTAGGTGAGGAGAGCCGCCATTTCATGGTCGCTCGGAATCGTTTCACGGAAGCCCGCCATCGCTGCAACTTGTGTCCCTCCGTAGGTGCGTCCCTGAATTTCGATTTCACCGTCCATGCCAATCAGCACAAGTTTGATCAACCGGTCGGGATCACCCGTCACCCAAGGGCTCTGTGCTAGTGGCGGATAGAGATCAGGAGTTCCTTTTCCATCTGCTTGGTGGCAACTAGCGCAAAGTGCAGCTCGGTGGTAGATCGTTTCTCCCAGGCTGATCCCCTCGGCAATCGAGCTACTAGTGAGGGCTGCCAGGCTGAGGAATAAATGAAATGTCCCTTGAGAGAAGAAATTCACATTTTTGACGAGTGGAGCTTGGTCACGGCTTGACCTCGACTTCTTGGATAAAGCGGTCGATTTCTTTGAGTAATTCTGTGACTTTCTCGGGCTGCTTTTTTGCAAGATTCAAGGTCTCCGAAGGATCTGTCTCGAGATTGAAAAGTAGGGGCGACTCTCTAGAAACCTTGCCGAAAGGGTGTTTGTTGTTTTTCGGTGTGATCTTGAGGTGGAGCTTCCATGCCCCCTTACGAACGGCTACGGGCTCATCATTTCCACGCTGGCCATAGAAAAAGGTGAAATTCTCAGGTGGAAGCTCTTCTCCGGCAAAAAGAGGAGCCAAACTTCTACCGTCCAATTTCTGATCACCAAGTTTTGCTCCGCTTAGTTCAGCAAAGGTCGGCACTAGATCGAGTAGTGAGGCGGGTGATTCATTGCGAATGCCTGCTGGGATGACACCGGTCCAGCGAAAGACTCCAGGGACGCGCATACCACCCTCCCAAGTGGAGCCTTTGCCATCTCGAAATAGCCCAGCCGAGCCACCTTTGAGTCCAAAGGAGAGCCAAGGGCCATTGTCTGAAGTGAAAATGATCAAAGTATTTTGATCAAGGCCTTCCAAGCGAAGCTGTTCCAAAATCTTGCCAACGGAGTCGTCAATTTCTTGAATGACGTCACCGTATTCTCCGCGCCGCGATTTTCCCTTCGCCTCTTTTCCCACCGCCAGGGGAATGTGAGGCATTGCATAGGGGACATAGAGTAAAAATGGGGTGTCCTTGTTGGCACTGATGAATTTGGTAGCTTCAGCGGTGTAGAGGTCAGTGAGGGTGTTCTGATCTGGATTACTTGTTACGGTTTCGTAGCCGGGGATGGGGCCAGTGGAGCCTTGTTTTAGAGATGGTCCACGGACAAGTTCAAGGTCCGGATTTCGAGGCGGCTTCATGTCATTTGAGTAGGGAAGTCCGAACCAGTAATTGAAACCGTGAGCGAGAGGTAGCGCCTCTGGCGTGAAAGCGTTGTTCTTGTTGGGATATCCCAGATGCCATTTACCGATAATGGCGCTTTTGTATCCCTTGGAACTGGCTAGCTCAGCGATGGTTTGCTCTTCAGATGCAAGGTGTTCTTTCGAACGGGGGAATAGGACAGAGGGAAAACCTGAGCGGAAAGGGTGGCGGCCGGTAAGGAGGCCGTATCGGCTAGCGGAACAGACTGGGGAGGCCGAATAGAATTGAGTGAAATTCATGCCTTCCTGTGCCAAGCGGCTGAGATGAGGAGTTTGGATCGTTGGGTGACCGTTGTGCGAAAAGTCCCCGTAGCCAGCGTCATCGCAGAAGAGAATGACTAGATTAGGACGGTCTCTAGGTTCTCTGGCTTGCGCCCAAGCGATAGAAATGAGCGACGTCGCCAATGCTAGTAATTTGAGCATGATGACTTAATAAAAAAGCCCTTGGTTTTTGCAAGGAAAACCAAGGGCTGAGAGACTCTGCTCAGATTGTGAGTGTCAGGTCCGTAGTGCTGATTAACGGCCTCGTGAGGAACCTCGACCTCCTCCTCCACCGCCTCTAGCGCCCGATGAAGAAGAGCGGCTGCCGCCGCGGCTCATGTTTGAGCTGCCACGATTTGATGTTGATCGCGTGCTGGTTCTGGGAGCTGGTGGCGCTCCACGAGTGCGGCTGGTATTCATTCGGTTAATCGCACTTTGCTGAGAAGCTCTGGTTCGCTCCGGGGAAAGTCGTGAACGGTCTATCCGTGTGGGTGGAGCGGTGACAGTTTGTTGAAAACCGCTGCCGCGGTTCGAACCTTGCGAGCGGTCTCGGGAGCGAGAGTCGTTACGATAATTCGACCTGGAGCCCCGATTACGGTCATCGAAACGGGGGCTTGGACCTCGATTTTGGTCGAATCCACGATTCAGTGGGTAGCGGTGCCCGATTGGTTGGCGATGATAGCCAACTCGGGAACGGTTGGTGATCACGTGTCGATTGAAGCGCTGCCCCCCACGATAGAAAATGGGGCCAGCTGGGCGCCGCACGCAGACGAACTGGTTGTTCCTCCGGACAAAGAAGCTATTGCCGTAGACAAAGTAGGGATCATTGTTCCAGAAGACGCTTTGGTATCCAACAGGCAAGGTATTGAAACTAGAGCCTACGACGAATCGCTGCTGAGTGACGAAGCCTGAGCTCCCATATCCATAGCCGTCGTTTACGACGCAGGAGGGGAGTGCCAACATGGCAGCTGCCCCGAGTAGTGTGATGATTTTTTTCATTATTTTAATTGATTGGAATTTTCGCCGCAAAATTGATTAGCGGCAGTTCTTTAAGTGGTGCTCCGATGATTACCAGCCGCCGCGGCGATAATGCCTGTGGTGGTGACCCCTGTGATATCCGTGTCTGTATCGATCACGGTTGTCATTGTTGTTTGCGATAGCGGCTCCAATGAGACCGGCGGCAACGACACCGACGGCAGCGGTCCCTGGGTCAACTGATTGCTGAGGGTTGCCATACTGATCGTATGTAGTGGTGCAGCTTACCAAGCTGGAAAGCCCTATTGCAGCGCAAATTGAATGGGTTAAAAATTTCATAACACTGGTAAGATCGAATTGGTGCCGGATTTATTCGAGCGGGGCTGATTTTTTTTCTGAGGGGTAAAAAAAATCCCCGACTAGGAATTCTCCTAGCCGGGGCAAGTGTTAGGTAAGAAAATTACCTGAAATTCAGATTAACTGCGCCAAATCAGTGGTGGTGGTGACCATGACCATGATTATTGCTGTGGTGGTCGTGGTGCGCATGGTGATGGCCATAATGGCGGTCCGGGTAGGCGCGGCGCTTGGTGGTTGAATGGTGATGGTGGTGATGATCGTTGTTGTTCGCGATCGCAGCACCGATCAGACCGGCAGCAACAACTCCAGTTGCAGCGGCGCCTGGACTGACGGACTCCTGAGGATTTCCGTATTGATCGTAAGTGGTGGAGCAGCTCGCTAGAGCGACTAGACTGACAGCTGCGCAACAAGTGCGTATGGATGGTATATTCATTGGACTGACCCTAGAATAAGCCTTAAATAATTAAGCTCAATGAATAAGTGGCACAAAAAATTCATCGACCGAGCTGATGGGGCCGATGCATGGGGTGAAATCCTCGGCGAACGGGTTCTTTTTCGGTCATCCCAATATCAGCGGCTTTCGATGAGCTAGGCTGTGTCGAGCAGCAGCTTGAGACTGAGATGATGCCAACGGTGATCAACAAAACAAACAGTGTATTTTTCATGGTGTCTATTACATGAAATGGAATTCCTTCATTTCAAGAAGAAATTTCAGTAAGGTTCCCATTTTTTTGGGCGCTATTCGCTAGCGATGGTGATGTTTTTGAATTCGATGGCGGAGCCGTGGTGCTGCAGGGCGATTTTACCCTTCTCCGGGACGCCTGGAAGCTGGGCCTTGCTAATGACCTCGTTGCCATTGTTAACGACCGTGAGGCGATCTCCTTTGAGTGTGATGACCATTTCGTTCCACTCACCGATTGGCTTGTCTGCGTTCACCTTAGGGGTCAGAGCGGCTCGTATTTCCTGAGGGTGGCGCTTGTTGGTCCGGTAGCCGTAGACCTCTCCAGAGCCGCAGGGCCAGTTCCAGAGGTTGACTTGGCTGGCTGAATTACCCCTGAGATAGATGCCACTATCGAGCTCATCCACTAGCACCATCATAGGTTTCCCGTTACCGTCCTTTTTCGCTTCCCCAGTCGAAGGGTCGAGCACCGGGCGTTTGCGCTTGCCGTGTGCTTCACCTGCCCAGCGCCATTCGAGTTTGAGGACGAGGTCGCCATAGGAATCTTTACTCCAGAGGTTCTTATCCTTGGCTGTCGATTTTCCGTCGTAGTGAAGCGCGTCACCTTCAATTTTCCAGTGCCCTTCGTGACCGGGCTTCATATCCCATGAATCCAAGTTTTTTCCGTCGAATAGAATTTGCGGGGCGGTGAGGCCGAGACTGCAGGAAGCAAAGAGAGCGATTAAGGTGGCGGAACGTTGTAATGATTTCATTTCAATTGGACTTTACGGTGGTTCGATTCACTTCTTTCTTTTTCGGGAGTGATCGCTCGAGAAACAGGCTTACCTTCGGTGTCGGTCCAGCGCAGTTGGTAGTTCTGCTTCGGATCGACTTTGAAGCTCAGGAACTGATTGGTGTCGTTACGGGGTGAGGGCGTTTGGCCCTTCCCGATGAGATGGTCGAGCTGGTAGAGAGCAACTTCGACAGGCTTTCGGTCGCCATTGGCATCAAGAAATTCGATACGTAGTTCAAATTGGCCGTCCGTCGAGATACCTTGGGATTTGGCAAGTTCTTGGTAGAAGCGGGTAACGTTGACGCCTGGAACGGAGTTGGAGTCCATATTCCAGACCATGGGGAAGTTCTTTCCGGTTGGTTTCCAGGAGGTAGCGTAGACCGCGTGATAGAAGCTGTCAGGATTGGCTCTTGCTGCATCTGCCAATAACCACCCGTGGTCGATCCCCTTGGAATCTAGATAGTATTCGGTGAAGTGCCAGCTACTTGATTGCGGGTCATAAAATTCGACCCAATTGTGATTTCCGCGTTTGGTGGTCCACATCGGGATGCCGGCGATCCGGGCGGGGATACCGACGCTGCGAAGGGCATCGCAGAGGAGAACGGATAGGCCCGTGCAGCTTGCGAGGCCGGTTTCCATGGATTCGTAAGGGCTCTGATCGGCCTTTTTTCGTTTGGTGCTGTAATCGACTTTAACCTCGTCGCGAATGGACCCATTGATCACGAGGACGGCCTCGCGCAAAGTCTTAGAATCCTTCACCATCGTGCTGAAACGTTGATAGAAATCGGCTCTCCATCGATCGCGCCGAACGTCGAGTGAAGCGTAGGGCACGACATCGTTGTAAAAGATCTCGTTGGGCACGGCTTTTGCCCAAGGGTGATCGGCCCGCGCTTGGTAGGCTAGGGTGATATCCTCGACTAAAAATTCGCTACTCAGGGTGGTGAGGTCGGTTTTCGGCATGTAGCGGATGAGAAACTCGAGCGCCGGGACTTGAGATTCCGGTAGGGCCTTCAGAGCCTGCTTGAGCTGAGATCGGTTGTCCCCTGATTCAGAGAGCGCCTGGGCTAGCGTGCGATCTGGTGCATACGCCGATGGTCCGGCCGACGCAGGCATTTGTCCCATGACAGGCCAAGCCATCAACAGAATAAGCAGACAAAGGTATCTCATGCCGAGCAGCTTAGCGCCCGATCAACGAAACCGTCAATTGCCGTGTGTGGGGAGCTCTTCGATGTTCGAAGAGAAAGATTCCCTGCCAAGTCCCGAGATCAGCACGCCCATTGAGCACCGGGATGGTTTCGGAGCTCCGCGTGAGGGCCATTCTGATGTGTGAAGGCATGTCGTCCGGGCCTTCGTGGGTATGGACGAAATAGTCGGAGTCCTCGGGCACCAGGCGTTCAAAAAACTCGTGGAGATCTTGGCGTGCAGAAGGATCCGCATTTTCCATTAGCACCAGAGAGCAGCTGGTGTGATGGGTGAATACGTTGACAATGCCCTCGGTCATTCCGCTTGCATGGACAAATTCGTCGATTTCGCGGGTGATGTGGTAGGTTCCCTTACCGTGGGTATCGATGGTGAATTGGTAGGTTTTACAAATCATCAGGTGGTGCGGTTGATCGGAGAGATTCGGGCTTGGTCGACATGAAATAGCGGTAATGGAGCAAGTGACGAGCTTTGGTCCAGCCAATCGAGTTGGGTCGTGGTGATCAATGTTTGGGCATCCGTGGGGAGATACTCGATGAGCGCTTGGCGGCGGCGTGAGTCCAGCTCGCCGAAGACATCGTCGATCAGATAGATGGGTAATCGCTTGGTGTGGGTTCGCAAGAGGGTTCCCTGAGCGAGTTTCAATGAAATGGACAGGGTGCGCTGCTGGCCCTCGGAGGCGAAACTTGCGGCAGCTTGGCCGTTCAGTTGAAGCGATAGATCATCGCGATGCGGGCCTCGCTGTGTGCTGCCCCGTTGGCGGTCTCGGTCTCGCTCGTCGGATAGACTTTGGATGGAAAGCCCTTCCTCTTGGGACTGATATTCGAGGTCGAAAGTTTCGTTGGTGCCGCTGATCT
Organism: uncultured Verrucomicrobiales bacterium; assembly: GCA_964021555.1. Lineage (GTDB taxonomy): Bacteria > Verrucomicrobiota > Verrucomicrobiia > Verrucomicrobiales > Akkermansiaceae > CAXIBU01. Next base: position 19,314 of record CAXIBU010000014.1, read on the forward strand.
TCGCTTGGGCCTTAGCGATGAAGGGTTTCAGGTGGTCGACGAGTTCTTTTCGAAATTCGATGAGTCTCGTTCCGTGGTCGACGAGTAATTGCTCGTAGGCGGCTAAAGAGCGGGAATCGAGCTGAGGGGCCTTTAGGAGCCGATTGCGGCATTTCAGGGCATGCGAATAGTATCCCAACGATAGCCGGTAATCGGGCCAAAGCTGGGTGCCGATGAAGTCTAGGTAGCGGCGGCGCGAGGACGAGCTGCCGCGAACGAGGTCTAGGTCGTCATTAGCCATCCAAACCAGCAGTCCGCCGCTCGCGAGGTAGTCCCTCTGGCGCTCGACATCTTCGCCGTCTATCTTCAATGAAAGGCCCTTGCCGCTCTGGAAGCGCACCTGATTTTCGCAATCCCAGGCCTGACCTGAAATACCAAACCCTGAACCTCCAAATTTGGCCAGGTCCTTGAGCCGACGAGTCCGTGGCGAGTGCAGGCGAATGAGCAGGCAAATGGCCTCCAGAACGCTCGTCTTTCCTTGAGCATTGTCGCCGGTAAAGATTGCCCCCCTTGGAGAAAAATCTAGGACCAGCTGCTCGAAACAACGGAAATTCAGTAATCGGAGAGTGCTCAGCACGCCGATGATTTCACCTTGAAGTAATGGCCGTGTCGATGGGATTCTAGCCTAATACCCACGAACTGTCGCCCATCGCAGAGCTCTCGTTGGTATCAAACCAATCAGGCCGTCAGCGGACGGCAGAGCTTGATGAGGGATTCGTCCATCACCGCCTTCTGGTTGGCTATGTCGTCAATCGGCAAGGTGCCGAAGGTCCCGTCACGGAAGACCATGATTTGATTGGTATTGCCATTCATCAGGCTCTCAATCGCAGCGACAGAGAATTTGTATGCCATGATCCGATCTCGAACGGAAGGGGAGCCACCACGCTGAATGTGTCCCAAGACGGTAAGCCGGGCATCCATTCCTAGGGTTTCTGTGATCCATCGAGTCAAATAATCAGCCATCTTGGTGCCCTCAGCTACGACTGCGATCAGGTAGTCTCGTCCATCAGCGAGGTCGTCACGAAGACGGTTGCGCATGGAGTCGAGGTCGTATTCCAGTTCTGGAACGATGCAAATTTCAGCACCACTGGCGAGAGCGCTGGTCATGGCGAGGAAGCCACAGTCTCGGCCCATGGTTTCGATGACAAATGCGCGGCTGAATGACGTGGCGGTATCACGAATTGAATCGATACACTCGCGAATCACGTTTTGGGCGGTATCGACACCGAGACAGTAGTCGGTTCCGGCGATGTCGTTGTCAATCGTGGCTGGAATCCCTGCGAAGGGAATCTGGAAGTCGGCGTAGAACTGATTGAGCGCGCGGAATGAACCATCGCCGCCGATCACAACAAGCTTGTTGATATCGAGTTTCTGAAGGTTATCAAAGGCCTGCTTGCGGTAGTCGTAGTCGAAGAAGCGCGGGGAACGGGATGATCGGAGCACCGTCCCGCCACGGTGTAAGATGCCCGAAACGGCTTCGCGGGTTGAGGCTACAATCTTGTTGTCGATGAGGCCCTCAAGGCCGCCGTAAACAAGATAGGGCTTGAGCCCGCGCGCGCGGGCATTCTCGACGCAGCATTTGATAGCTGGGTTCATTCCTGCGGCGTCGCCGCCCGAGGTCATGATTGCAATTCCACTCATGAAAATAATAGGTAAAAAGTTGTTCTAAGAAACAAATGGGATTTCAGATGGGCGAGGTTCTCCACGCCAGCGTGAAGGGGTGTCGAAAACAACATCATCATGTTGAATTTGCTCACCGGTGAAAACGAAACGTGCGTCAAAAGTGCGGCCCTCGAGCATTGCGGGGATCCAGTGGCGGTCATCTTCCCACATTTTTTCGTAGGGGATGGCGTCGAGGTCAGTCCAGCGGGGGATGGCTTCATCCGTGGCAGTGGGAGTTCCCTTGAAGTCCGTTGCTCGGAAGACGTGGCAGTGAATGTGCGGGATGTCGCTCATTGCGAACCACAGCTCACCGCACTTCTGCGCATCTGTAATTTGAATGTGAAGTTCTTCATCGGCTTCACGCAAGGCAGCTTCCAATGCGGTTTCGCCGGGATCAATCTTGCCGCCGGGGCCGTTGATCTTGCCCTCGCCGATTCCGCGGAGTTTCTCGATGAGAAGAATTTGACCATCTCGAACCACAAAGATGAGTGTGGCGTGGATCTCGGGAACCCAAGTTTCCCAGTTGACCGGGTTGTGATTACCGGATGGCATTGGCGACATACCCACTGACTAACGGCAGTCGGTGCAGCTGTCCAATGAAAAGCCCGTCAGCCCAATAGGTAAAAGCCGTAGCTTTACTTGCGAAGGTGCTTCTTTCGGGCATACTTTCCCGACATGAGCAGCATTTCAATTATCGGAGTCGGTCGAATGGGAGCGAACATGGCCCGCCGACTGAAAGACAAGAACTACGAGATCAGCGCAGTTTACGACATCGATCAGGACGCAGCGGCGCAGTTGGCCGAGGAACTTGGCTGTGAAGTGGCCGCCAATCTGGAGGAGCTCACTCATTCAGCCGACGTCGTGATGACGGTGGTAAGTGATGACGATGCGATGCGTAGCCTATTCACAGAATCAGGTGATTCCTTGCTCAATGGGGCAGAAGGAAAGACCTTCATCCATTGTGCGACTTTGTCTCCGCCGCTGCAGGTAGAACTCGCGGATTTAGCCAAAAAGGCAGGAGCTAGCACTTTGGAAGCGTGCATGGCATCAAGCATCACGCAAGCTCGTGAAGGCACGCTTTATTTGATGGTAGGAGGTCCCGAAGAGATTTTCCGCAAGCATTTGGGTCTATTGGAGGATCTCTCTGCGAAGCTTCGCTACATCGGCGGAGCAGGCGAGGCAGCCAAGGTCAAGGCGCTGGTCAATATGGTCATGAATATCAACACTGCAGCTCTCGCAGAAGGACTGGGACTTGGTGACGCCATGGGGCTGGACTTAAAAATGCTTTGCGAGGTATTCAGCGAAACGGGAGCAAATTCAAGAGTTCTGGAAACGGATTCGGAGGATATGCTCGCACGTGATCACGAGGTCTATTTTTCAGCAGCCCATGCGGCAAAGGACAGCGGCATTGCCAATCAGCTTGCCGCGGATCATGGGGTCGATGTTTCGGTATCCCAAACGACGGAATCGCAGTATCAGCGACTGGTTGAGCTCGGCTATGGTGAAGAGGACAAGTCAGTGGTGGCTGAGCTGAGCTTTCCTGGTCGGGGCAAACCTCAGGAGGCACGGTCATGAGCGATCCACGTCATCCACAGGTCCTCAACTCTTCAGGGGAGTCGCTGGATTTTCGTTACCACCCGGGAGATCGTGAGGATTTTCTGGTCATCCTGGGTCATGGCGTCACGGGTAATATGGATCGGCCGCTCATTGTCCATCTCGCCAACCAGCTTTCCACAAATGGCTGGCCGAGTCTGCGCTTTTCGTTCGCCGGTAATGGAAATTCGGAGGGCGAATTTTCTGATTCAACCATCACCAAAGAGGTGGACGATCTCAGATGTTTGATTGAGTCGCACGGGAAAGGGCGCAGACTAATCTACATTGGTCACAGCATGGGAGGTGCCGTCGGCGTTATCGCTGCCTCGAAGAAGGACACCTTTGATGGCTTGGTCTCACTCGCCGGAATGGTCGATACCACAAAGTTCTGCGAGACCGAATTTGGCGAAGTCACCCCTGATGAAGGCTTCATGTGGGATGATGAAGAATGCCCGCTTAGCCAAGCTTACGTGGACGATCTTCATGCAATTGGAGATACAATTGCTTCCGCGAGAAAGGTTAGGAATCCATGGTTGTTGCTTCACGGCAGTGAAGATGACGTCGTGCCACTACAGGATAGCCAAACAGCATACGGTGTGAGCGAGGCGGATGCAGAACTCGTCGTGATCGACGGTGCTGATCACGTCTTCACGGATCATCTGGAGCCGATGAGTGATGAAGTCCTAAGATGGCTTCAGGATCACTTTGGTTAAGGGCACCGCTGAGAAAAATACGTCCTGACAATCTCTTGTCTGGTCACTAGGCCCCCAGTTCGTTTCAATGCTGCCATGTCATTGCTTCGTTATGCTCTGTTGTCCGCAGCTTTAGTTGCAGCTCCTTCTCTCACCCAAGCTGGTGAGGATTCTCCAAGCACGCCAGAAGTCGCCGAAAAGGCGGCAGAAAAAGCCGAAGCGTGGGTTCCGCTGTTTAATGGCAAGGATTTGACTGGTTGGACCCCGAAGTTTAGAGGTTTCAAGGCGGGTGAGAACTACCGTGATACTTTCCGGGTTGAAGATGGAATTCTACAAGTGCGCTTCGATAAGTGGGACAAATTTAAGGGAGAGTTTGGCCATCTCTTTTACAAAGAGGAACTGAGTCACTATCGCCTTAGAGTCGAGTATCGCTTCGTCGGGGAGCAGGTTGAAGGTGGTCCCGGCTGGGCTTGGCGTAATAACGGCGTGATGATTCACGGCCAGATGCCTGAAGAAATGCAGCTCAATCAGGATTTCCCCAATTCGATCGAGGTTCAGATGTTGGGCGCAAAAGAAGGGCAGAAACGCAGCACTGGCAATCTATGCACACCTGGCACCCATGTCGAAATTGATGGCAAATTAGTGAAGCGCCATGTGATCAACTCCACTTCGGAAAGCTTTCCCGGGGATCAGTGGGTGACTTTGGAAATTGAGGTGCACGGTGGCGACGTTATTAGGCACTTCATCAATGGTAAGAACGTGATGGAGTATCACAAACCCCAGCTCAATGACGGAACGATCCTCACCAAGGGTTCAATTTCCATCCAGGCTGAGACCGCTCCATGTGATATCAGAAAAATCGAATTGCTGAAATTGCCTACGCCTGAATAGGTCCGAGGTTCATCAAATCGAAAGGGGCCAGCTGCAAAACAGTTGGCCCCTTTTGTTTGTGCCCTCAAGATCAGCGATCAGAACTTCAACTTTTCGACTGGCTCGGGGTCGGATTTGAAGGAGCTGGGGCCACCGGTAAAGAATTCGACAATGGCATCAATCTCCTCGTCAAATGCATGCTCAAATACGGCGAGATACCCGATATAAAGGACTCCGATGAGTAAGCAGAGGACAAAGAATCGACTGATCATACTGTAAGTGAACGACCTGCCGGCAGGATTCACGACTTTCGCCAGCAGATTAGTTCTCTTCTTCAGCTGTGTGTTAAAGGAATGCTGATTTTCGCGGAGAAAACTGATGATTTCATCCGCCTTGCGTTCGTCTTTAGTTACGAATTGATAGCGATATTGAGTGCCGGGCCGATTGCCTAGCTCGATTCGTTTCACCTTGCAGGGTAGAGGACCTGGATCACTCAAGGTGAAAATATGCGTCTCAACCGTGAATCGACGGATTAACCAGCGGTCTAATGCAGTGCTCATGGAATCGTAGTGATAAAGGCTGAGCCCAAGTTACATGGCGCTATTCATCATCTTAGGTCCCATCAGGAAGATCGGAAGGAAAGTTCCCAAGAAAACGGAAGAGACGAGAATGACCGCGACCAGAAGAACGAGGAAGTTCACTAAAGTGGTGAATTCGTTCAT
>CAXIBU010000015.1:0-24504 GCA_964021555.1 uncultured Verrucomicrobiales bacterium
CGCTCAATCTTGACGGCAATCGCCAGACCGTGCGCTGGTTTAGGGAGGCAAGCGGCGGCGGCGCGGACGGGAACTACTACAGCACGGAGATCTTTCCGGTGACCCGGAATGGTCAGACGACCTATTTCCGGCTGGTGATCGAGAGCGTAAGCGGTCAAGCGCCCAGCCGTTTCACCGAAGTCCGTTTGATCGACTAAGTTTCATCATCGCTGTGTCTGTTCTTCTCATTACTTCTCTTGTCGCTGCGATCTTGGCGCTGCCAATGGCGGTCCTGACGATTCGTGGGATTCGTCAAAGGGAGTTTTTCAAATCCGGGCTGGCCTTCATTTGCGGGATTGGGGCGATCATCGGTTCGGCCCTCGCCTACGTAGGCGACCAGCGTCAAGAGTTCAATCAAGTGCAGGGCGATGAAATGCAGCAGCTGTTTGGGGTTCGCATTCCCTTGGGTCGGCCCGAATTATTCTTCCGTCTGGAATCCTCTGATGACTCCCGACTTGAAATTCGCCAATATTCGATGCCCGGTGAACTAGTCGAAACCATTGCTGGCGGCGGCTCCCTGCCTCCTTGGCGCGCTTGCCCCATGCTGGATGAAGATCTAGGCCCCATCAAACAAGCCGGAGGTCTGGCGGCGGCTCAAGGTTCGGCGGGAGCCCTGGTGGCTGGGACCTTCTCAGCTGCGCAAAGTTCGGGGAATTCGTTCTGCCTGAGAACAGAACCGACACCCGAAAGGTTCTGGGACTTGTGGGTGGTCGACCTGAGCGACCTCAAGCTCTACCACGTTGTCAAACGGCGGGCAAAATGATCTACAGCTGGAATTCTTTGGTAATTTGGCCAGAGCAAGCTAGCTTCCGGCGCGAATGAGAGATGCCCTCCAGAAGCCCCAGAGCTGGCTAAAGTTGCTCAGCGAGGATTCCGCTTTCACCTTGGGTGAGATGGATGAGGTGCGGCGCTATGAGCACATTTCTCCACCTGCGGCAGGCTTCATCACCGCCCACGTTCTGGATCAAATTCGAGCTCGTGAGCCAAAGGCACGCATTTGGATCCTGACCTCGAATTTGCGCGAACAAGAACGTCTCGCAGCCGATTTAAAGTGCTGGAATGCGCAGGTGGACTTCCTGCCAGAGCGAGAGGCTGATATTGAGGGTCGCGGTTTTAGTGATCCGGAATCCGCCGCCGACCGACTCTTCTTTCTCGAAAAAATGGCTAAGGGCAATGGCTCACCCGCCCTGCTCTTGACCAAGGGATCGCTCAACGAAGAGGTGCCGAGACCCGACGACTTGATGGGAAATTCGCTCGAGCTGAAAGTCGGCACTACCCTTGACCCGGCAGACCTCGCCGCCTCTCTTGACGAAGCTGGCTACGAGCGCGTCCCGCAGATCTTCAGTCGTGGTCAATTCGCCGTGCGCGGTGGGATCATTGATGCCTTCTCCTACGCCGCGCCTTTCCCAATTCGGGTAGAATTCTTCGATGATGAAATCGATTCATTGAGAGAATTCGACCTCGATAGCCAGGGAGCCCGTCGCAAGATGGATGCCGCATCGCTGTCACTTGGTGAACCTGAGGGCAAGCGGAAGCTTTCTGAATGGGTCGATTGGAAAAAGGATTACGTGATCGCGGTGGCTGAAGGTGGAGTCGATGCGAAGATCATCATCACCGAGGGCGGCAGTCCGGATGAAGACGGGATAGAAGATTACGCGGCGGCCTGCTATGGGAGCCCTCTGGGGAGCTTTGAGGCGGGTGATTTTGTCTTGGAATCGACTCGACGCCAGCAACTCTTCCGTCAACTCGACGAATGGCGGATGCAAAGTTGGCGAGTGGGCATTTTCTTCGCGAATAAGGGCGAAGAAAGCCGTTTCAAGGAACTGATTGGCGATGAACGCTTCAGCTCGGGTGATCTGGTTCCACTGCGCGGACAATTGGCGAAAGGATTCACCGTGCCAGGCGTCAAAATGGCGATTCTCTCTTCATCTGAGATCTTCGGGCGATATCAAAGCCAGAGCCCCAATTTGCGACGATCCCGTGAGCAGGAAGCACGCAAGTCCCGCGGGCAGGCCTCGTTGCGCGAATTCCAAGAAGGAGACCAAGTCGTTCATGCGGAATACGGGATTGCCAGATTCATCGGTATCGAGAAAGGCGATGACGACAACGAAGAGCTTCACCTCGAATTTCGCGATGGAGCGACCCTCGCCGTTCCATTAGATCAGGCGCATTTGGTTTCAAAATACATTGGTCTGGGAGGCAGGGAACCCGACCTCAGCAAGCTAGGTGATGGCAAATGGGCACGAACCAAAGCCATCGCCGAAGGGGCAATTGTCGATTACGCCGCCAAGCTCCTGCAAATTCAGGCACAGCGAGAGAGCCAGAAGGGCTTCGCCTTTCCCCCTGATACCGAGTGGATGTGGGAATTCGAAAACTCCTTCCGCTACAAGGAAACGCCTGACCAACTCAGTGCCATCCGCGATCTCAAGCGGGACATGGAAAGCGATCTGCCTATGGATCGATTGATCTGCGGAGACGTTGGATTTGGTAAAACTGAAGTTGCCCTGCGAGCAGCGTTCAAGGCGGTCACCAGCGGAAAACAAGTGGCCATGCTGGTCCCCACCACAGTGCTCGCCGAGCAGCACTGGCGCACCTTCCGCGAGCGCATGTCTGATTACCCTTTCAAAATCGAATTGCTCTCACGGTTCCGGAAACCCTCGGAAATTCGCGAATCGATCAAGGCCATCGCCAACGGCAGCGCAGACTTGGCAATCGGCACTCACCGGCTGATCTCCAAAGACATCAATTTCAAAGACCTCGGCCTGGTCATTATCGATGAGGAGCAGCGCTTCGGCGTCGCCCACAAGGAGAAATTCAAGCAACTCTTCGCCGGCGTCGACGTGCTCACTCTCTCGGCCACCCCCATCCCGCGCACCCTCTATCTCTCGCTGATGGGCGCGCGCGACATGTCCACCATCGAGACCGCTCCGCCCAATCGAGTTCCCGTCGCCACCACCGTTTGCGCCTACGACGAGAGGATCATCCGCGACTCCATCAAACGTGAGATTGAGCGCGGTGGGCAGGTTTTTTTCCTGCATAATCGCGTCAAAACGATCGAACGCGTCAAGCAGAGCATCGAGCAGCTCGTGCCGGGCGTCAAAGTCGTCATTGGGCACGGTCAAATGGACAAATCCGACCTCGAGGTCGTGATGAAGACTTTTGTCGAAGGCAAAGCCGACGTGCTCTTGGCCACAACGATCATTGAAAGCGGGATCGATATCCCGAATGCCAATACCATCCTCATCGACCGCGCCGACCGGTTCGGGCTGGCGGATCTTTATCAACTTCGCGGACGCGTCGGGCGCGGCGGGCACCAAGCCTACGCCATCCTTCTCCTCCCCCGCCAGCTCATTCCCGTGGGCGACGCCCGTAAACGGGTCAATGCGATCAAGCAATACTCCGCTCTAGGCTCAGGCTTTCGAATTGCCATGCGTGATCTGGAAATTCGCGGTGCGGGGAATTTGCTCGGCACTCAACAAAGCGGACACATTGCCGCCGTCGGTTTTGATCTCTATTGCCAGCTACTCAAGCAGAGCATCGACCGGATTCAGGGCAAGCTCCCAACCGAACGGGTCGAGGTCGCGCTACGAGCAGACTTCCTATGCTTCAATGAAGCCGCTTATCTCCGCGACGGCGAAGAAAAGGGTCTGATGCCTGCCTTTGTTCCCAGCTCCTATCTCAGTGAGCCACGCTTGCGCATCACTGCATACAAGGCGCTGGCAGAGCTCAGCACACTGAAGGACTTGGAAGCCCTTGAAAAAAACTGGCGCGATCGCTTCGGACGCTTCCCTGAGCCAGTCGAAAACCTACTGCTTTGCACCCGATTGAAAATTCGGGCGTCTCAATCGCGAGTTTCTAGTATTGAAATTAAGGCTCAAAGGCTCATGCTCATTCGCAATGGCGACTATCTCCAGCTTGAGGGCGGTCGTTTTCCACGACTTTCTGAAATTTCTCCGAACAAAAAACTCCTTGAAACCGTCAAACTGATCAACAGCTTGGCCTAACACGACTTTCTCATGCTCCGATCAATCCTATTCAGCCTCTCACTCGGCGTCAGCTCTATCAGTGTCACTTCCATCGGCCTCCTCAGCACGGGTTCACCCGCTGGGGCTGCTGAACGGGTGGTTGATCGCATCGTTGCGACCGTGAACGGACGGGTCATCACGTCAAACGAAGTGAATTTCCTGCTGGCACCCTACGCCATGCAGCTCAGTGCAAAATTCCCCCGCCGTGGAGCAGAATTCACCAAGGAGCTTATGCAATACCGGGAGGAGACCATCAAGGAGCTCATCGACCGAGAGCTCATCCTCCACAATTTTGATGAACTAGGCGGACAAATCCCCGAGCAAGCCGTCGATCAAGAGATTAACGACCAGATCGCCCGTCTCTATGATGGTAATCGTGCACGTTTCATTGAGGAGCTTAAGAAGAGCAACCTGACGCTACGCTCCTTCCGCGACCTGACTCGGCGCAAGCTTGTCGTGCAAGCCATGCGATCCAGCAAATTCGACCGCGGTGTGGCAGTCACTCCTTCTGAGGCCCGGGCAGAATACAATAAAGTGAAGTCTGAAATTCGCGACATCTCAGGTGATCGAGTCACTTACGAAAAGATCGAAGTAAAACGCATTCCCGATAACCCATCGCTCACCCCAGAGGATCAACTGGACCTCGCCGATGAGCTGAAGGCACGAATCGAAAAGGGAGAAGACTTCAAGAAGCTCGCCGAGGAATATTCGGTCGGTGCCAATGCGGAAGACGGCGGCGTCTGGAAGGACCTCAAGCGTTCAGACCTAGCTCCTGGCTTTGCGTCCATCGTATTCGATGCACCAATCGGTAAAGTCGTGGGACCTCTCGAGGGGCCTGGAAAATACGTTCTCATCAAGGTCCTTTCCCGCAAGGATGGCCCTGCTCCACCATTCAGCGAAGTTCGAGAAGACATGGAGAATCGGGTGAAAGCTCGCAAGAGTGCCGAACCCTTTAAGCGTTGGCTCGACCGTCAGCGCAAGCGTGCGATCATTCGCCGCAAAGACAAATAAAACCCGCCCTCAGCTTATCGCCTGTCAGGGTTCGCACAGGTAGCTCCGAGTTTCAGAAATTCTAGAAATTTCCGAACTCAGCCCCTTGACCTGCTTTGCAACCTACTTAGGTTCCCCCATGTCTGGAACCTATCTCATTATTGGCGGCAATTCAGGAATTGCCAACTCCCTCATCGAACAACTCAACGCAGACGGTGCGACGGTTCACGCGGCTCTCCGATCCCCTGACGAACTAAAACTGCCTGTCGCAAGCAAGCAGACTTTCGATGCAGAAAGCCCTTCCGAATTGGATCTCCCTGATTCTCTGGATGGAGTCGTCTACTGCCCAGGGACCATCACTTTGAAGCCATTTCATCGGCTGGAGGCCTCTGACTATCAAAAGGAGATGCAGATCAATCTCTACGGCGCTGCCGAGGTCCTCAAGCAGGCCATGAAACCGCTGAAGAAAAGCGGACGGGGCTCAGTGGTGCTATTTTCGACTGTGGCGGTGAGCGTCGGGATGCCATTCCACGCCAGTATCGCCGCGGCTAAAGGTGCCGTCGAGGGCTTTGCCAGATCGCTCGCTGCCGAATGGGCTCCGACAGTTCGGGTCAATTTGATCGCTCCATCACTCCAAGATACCCCATTGGCGAATCACCTTCTGGGCAACGAGACGAAGCTAAAAGCCGCCGAGGATCGTCACCCGCTCAAGCAAGTCGGAGATGCGAAAGAGACAGCTGCTTTGGCCAAATTCCTGCTCAGCACGGATTCCGGCTTCATTACTGGACAGACTTTGCGTCCTGATGGCGGTCTCTCTTCTCTGCGCTTATTCTAACCTGCCCCTGGCATGAGCGAGATCACCCTCATTTTTCCCCACCAGCTTTTCCGCGATCATCCTGGCCTGGCTGATGGTCGTCCGGTCTATTTGATCGAATCTCCGCTACTGTTTGGGGTCGATCCCGTGTGGCCATTGAAGATCCATGTTCAGAAGCTCATTTTTCACCGGGCCAGTATGAAGGCCTACGCCAGCGAGCTCGAAAACCGAGGTCATGAGGTGCATTATCTCGATTGTGAGGGAGGGAAAGGGCTTCACGCCATTCTCGTAACAAAACTAAAGAACTCGCTTGAAACGATTCACCTATGCGAATTGTGCGATCAGATTCTAGCGAAGCGAGTGGCCAAGTTGGCGAAGAGTCTGGGCGCGAAGATAGAAGCGCACTCAACACCCATGTTTCTCACCCCAAGGGACTGGTTGGATGAGCAACTCAAGTCCAAAAAGAAGCCTTTCATGGCGAATTTTTACAAGGCGCAACGCAAGCGCATGAAGATCATGGTGGATGAGGACGGCGAACCTTTGGGTGGACAGTGGTCCTACGACGAAGATAACCGCAAGAAACTCCCCAAGAATCACGAGTGCCCCCCTGCCCTGACCGCTCCTGAGCGTGGAGTGGTGACGGAATCGAAGACCTATGTTGAAGAGAATTTCACCCACTACATCGGCTCAGCTGAGTCCTTCGCCTGGCCGGTGACTCATCAAGATGCTGACGAGTGGTTGGATCGCTTTTTGGAGGAACGATTGGCGAATTTTGGGCCCTACGAAGATGCTCTTTCAACCAAGGAACGAACCCTCTATCACAGCCAACTCACACCTGTCCTAAACAGTGGCCTGATTACCCCGCAGGAAGTCATTGACCGAACCCTCAAATTTGCCAAAGAGAACGAAGTGCCGATTAACTCTCTTGAGGGCTTCGTTCGGCAGATCATAGGTTGGCGTGAGTTCATGTTCGGGATGTATCGTTATCATGGTGTGCGCGAACGGACGTCGAATTTCTGGGGCTTCGAGCGCAAGATGCCAGAGGCCTTCTATACCGGAGAAACGGGCATTCCGCCCATCGATCAGGTAATTAAACGCGCCCTCGATCACAGCTACAACCATCATATCGAGCGACTCATGGTCATCGGTTCGTTCATGCTGCTCTGCCGTATCGAGCCGACCGAGGTTTACCGTTGGTTCATGGAATTGTTCATTGATGCCTACGATTGGGTGATGGTTCCCAACGTCTACGGCATGAGCCAATTCGCTGATGGCGGTATTTTTACGACCAAACCCTATCTTTGCGGCTCGAACTACATCCGTAAGATGTCCGATTATCCGAAAGGCGATTGGTGCGAGGTCTGGGACGGCCTCTACTGGACCTTCATTGCCGACTACAAAGACGTCTTCGCCGGAAACCACCGCATGGCGATGATGGCAAGGATGGTTGAGAAGATGGATGCCGAGAAGCTGGAAACCCACCGCAAGAACGCGCAAACGTTCTTAGATCAACTAAACTGATCCAGATTGGCACAGAGGGCTTTCGTGGATTTCGCCTATTTTCCTAGTCATGAAAATGAAGCTCGTGGGTTCAATCTTGCAGAGCATCCTGAGCCATGATTGCATCCCCCCATCGCAAGCAATTGCTATCATTCTATCAAAAGCAACTTTATGAAAATCGTCGTCGCATACTCCGGAGGTCTCGATACCTCAGTTCTCCTCAAATGGCTCAAAGACAAATACAATGCCGAGATCATCGCTTACTGTGCAGATGTCGGCCAGGCTGAAGAGCTCGACGGGCTCGAAGAGAAGGCCCTCAAGACAGGCGCTAGCAAGTGCTACATCGGCGACCTTAAGGAAGAATTCGCCGCTGATTTCATCTTCCCAATGTTCCAAGGGAATGCCCTCTATGAAGGCCGCTACCTTCTCGGGACTTCCATCGCGCGGCCTTGCATCACCAAAGGAATGATGGACGTCGCCATCAAAGAAGGTGCGGATGCCATCGCTCACGGAGCAACAGGCAAAGGCAACGACCAAGTCCGCTTCGAGCTCTCCGCTGCAGCGCTTGCTCCTGATATCAAGTGCATCGCCCCATGGCGTGACGACGAATTTCGCGAGCAATTCCCTGGTCGCGCCGAAATGATTGCCTATGCCGAGGCCAATGATATCCCAGTCAAGGCCTCGATGAAGAAGCCTTACTCCATGGATCGCAATCTCCTGCACATCTCCTTCGAGGCTGGAGCGATGGAAGATACTTGGCACGATGCCACTGGCGAGTCCGACAAGGACATGTATGTCCTTTCCGTCTCGCCTGAAGATGCCCCGGATCAAGCCGAATACGTTCAGTTCTTGTTTGAGAAAGGCAACGTCATCGGTCTCCAATACGATGGCCTCGACGCACTCATCTCAGAGCTGGGCGATGTCAAAGCTGAGGGCACTCGCGATGGCTACACCCTTCTCAATCCATACGGCGTCATGCGCGTCCTCAACGAACTAGGTGGTAAGCACGGCATTGGTCGGGTCGATCTCGTCGAGAACCGCTTCGTCGGCATGAAGTCGCGCGGCGTTTACGAAACTCCAGGTGGCACGATCTTGCTCGCGGCTCACCAAGACCTCGAAACTCTGACCATCGACCGTGAAGCGCAAGCTCTCCGTGATAGCCTGATTCCGAAATACGCTCAGCTAATCTACAACGGTTTCTGGTTCGCCCCCGAGCGCGAAGCTCTGCAGGCCTTGATCACCGAGACCCAAAAAACCGTCAACGGCGAGGTGCGACTCAAGCTCTACAAAGGCAATTGCCTGCAAGCTGGTCGCCGTTCTCCAAATTCGCTCTACAGCGAAGACATTGCCACCATGGAGGGCGGTGCCGAGGAAGCCTACAATCAGAACGATGCCACTGGGTTTATCGCGCTCAACGCGCTGCGCCTCAAGCAGTTCAATCGCGTCAATCCGAAGTAACCCCTTCGTTCAGGCCTCCCAGGCCAAGCATCGCTCAACAGCAAGCCCCCAGCGGCTCACGATCTCATTTCGTGGGCCGCTTTTCATTTCGGGGCGGTAGCATTCAAAGTCGCTCTGCAAATTCGCGATCTCATCCATGGATCGCCACACCCCTAGCGCAAGCCCCGCCATGTAGGCAGCGCCAAGTGCCGTCTGCTCGACCTCCGATGGACACTGGATCTCCAGCTCAGCCAGGTCCGCCTGAATTTGCATCAGGAGTCGATTTTGCGTTCCTCCGCCGTCGACTTTTAGCGCATCAATAGGAGCACCCAAATCCTGTTCGAAGGCTTGGATCAGGTCCCGACTTTGTAGAGCAATCCCCTCCAGCGCCGCTCGACAGATCTCAGCCTTACCACTCCCACGAGTCAGCCCACCGATCAATGCCCTCGCCGACGGATCCCAATGAGGCGCCCCGAGCCCGGAAAAGGCGGGGACCAAGCTTACCCCACCGCTATCAGCTACTTTGCGGGCCTCCATCTCTACCTCTGCGGGCGAATCAATCAGGCCCAGCCCCTCATGCAGCCACTGAACCGCCGCACCAGCCGTAAAAAGGCTCCCTTCGAGTGCGTAGGTGATCTCCTCTCCGAATTGCCACGCTACTGTGGTTAAGAGTCGGTTTTTGGACCGGACCCGACGCGTCCCCGTGTTTGCCAGCAGGAAACACCCCGTCCCGTAGGTATTTTTCGCCTCACCCGCTCGGTGACAACCCTGGGCAAAAAGAGAAGCTTGTTGGTCCCCCAATTGTGCAGCGATCGGAATTTCGGCCCCAAGCACCTCCTCCGAACTGAGCCCGAGCACCTCGCCGTGACCTTGAATTTCAGGCAATAGCGAGCGGGGTATTTCCAGCCAATCGAGCAAGACCTGATCCCACTGCCCCGTCTCAATATTCATGAGCATGGTTCGCGAGGCATTTGATGGATCGGTCATGTGTAGCTTGCCGCCACTCAACTTCCACAGGAGCCAAGTATCAACCGTGCCAAAAGCCAATTCTCCAGCCTCTGATCGCCCCTTCAAGCTCGGATCCTGCAATAAATAATGCAGTTTGGTTGCCGAAAAATAAGGATCCAAGCGCAGCCCCGTCCGCTCCACCACCATCGTCTGCCACTGCTCGCGGTGCTCTTGGCAAAAGTCGCTCGTTCGCCGGTCTTGCCAAACAATGGCAGGGGCAACCGGCTCACCAGTCTTGCGATCCCACAAGATGGTAGTTTCACGCTGATTCGTGATCCCGATTCCGGTAATCTGTGTCATCTTAATGCCGAGCTTCTTAATGACGAGTTGGATTGCCTCGTGCTGACTTTGCCAAATCTCGACCGCCTCTTGCTCGACCCACCCAGGCTGCGGGAATTTAGATTCTAAGGGCACTGAACTCACCGCGAGGCATTGACCAGCTTCATCAACGATCAGAGCGCGTGAACTGCTGGTGCCTTGATCCAAACTTAGTAGATAGGTGGGCTTCTTCATTATTTTACCTTTATCTATCTGCAACTATTGCGCAAGTTGCTGGTTAAATCCTATCGGTATGAAATTTTCCATCCTCGCCATCTACACCTTCCCCGCCCTGATCGCCTTGCCGCTTTCACTCGCCGAGGAGTTGAGCGAGGAGCAGACCAAATCGATCTTGGAACGGATTGAGATCCTTGAAAAAGAGGCTTCCGCCGATGCTCAGGGACGTTACGCCACCGCTTACCAAGCCTGCAAGAAAGCGATGGGCAGCAGCCAGGCCGCCACGGAGTTCTACATCAAGTGTTACGGCAAACTGGAGTTCGAGGATAAGGGGAAAAGTGATAAGGAGTTTCGCGACTGGAAGCGACGCAACAAGGATCGCCTCTCTGAGGACCACATGCAGCGAGCTCTCCAACATCAACTCTCGTGGCTCGTGCTCACGCTTGAAGTCGAGCGTTCTGACAAGGAAAGCTGGGAATTTGCCCCTGAAGCCCTGGATCGGCTCCGCGCCATCCAGAAAGACATGCCCTTGATCGCTGGGAGCGAAAAAGTCCTTGCGACTGAAGTGACCCAGTCAGTCTTCGCCAAGTGCTACAAGGTCAACCAGCTCACCAAAGATGGTTGGCCGTCCAAGCCAACGAACTTCAAAGGTATTTTTGATGACCTCCTTTTGCCCAAGCTAGCCGAGAAGAAAGACTATCGGGGCGTCCGCAAAATGTGGGATTTTCGGATTGCTCTGGAAAAGTCGGCGGCAAGCGTCTGGGGTGGCGGCCGATTCGAAAAGGGCCGCGAATTTGAAGAACAACATGATCTCCGGCTCGAGAAATTTATGGAAAAGCGGTATCCCAACCTCGTGTGGAGCCGTGAAATGGAAGTTTATCGTGCCGGCGGAGAAGCTGATGCCGTTGCTAGCATGCTCGATCTGATCGAAAACCAGCGCGCCAACGTCGATCGTGAGAAGTGGATTGAACAGCTCAAGCAACTCTTGGAAAACAAAGCTTCCACAGCCCCAGTAAAAGAGGACGATAGCCCCTTTATCGAGCCCGAGGAACCGGAGGATGAGCCGACAACTCCAGTCCAACCAAGGAAATCAGACGAAAAAGACCCAGATAACGCCTTCCCGAACTTAGAGTAAGTTCATTTTCAGGTGATCGAGGTTCTGTATTTTTCGCGTCTTCCGTAGTCCCTCTCAAAGTTTTCGCGTATTTTACGGCGATTTTTCAAAGTCTGATAATTTGGTGACTTCAGCAGATGTAATTTGGTGAGCTAGTCTTTGACGTTTTGGCAATCAAGGACTATGGCAACGGTGATGAGTGACGAGACCACCACAGCCGAAGAGGAAGCAAAGGCTCCGCCAACACTCCGCGGGGATTTGGCTACCTTGGCGAAGCTTCGTCTCAACACGTTGGTGGTAGTCACGACCCTGTTTGGCTACATCTTGGCTCGATCGGGTCAGCCGAATATGGATTGGTGGACGATGTTTCACGTCGTTTTCGGAACGTCTTTGGTGGCCTTTGGCTCAGCCGCATTCAATCAATTGATGGAGATTGAGGAGGACGCCCGGATGCGTCGCACCGCAGATCGGCCGCTACCATCGCGCAGGATGCCGCCTTTGTTTGCTTTTGCCTTTGGCTGGGCAATGGCTGCCTTCGGGATCATTCACTTGGCTGCTAAAGTTAATTCTGATAATCCGCAAGCGGCTTACCTTGCTGCCATTACCTTACTTATTTACGTGTTTATCTACACACCTCTCAAACGTCGTAGTTCGACCAATACCCTAGTCGGTGCGGTCCCGGGAGCGGTTCCTCCGATGATCGGATGGGTCGCCGGAGGTGGTGGATACGACGCCGGTGCCTGGTTCCTCTTCGGACTCCTCTTTCTCTGGCAACTGCCGCATTTCGTCGCGATCAACTGGCTCTGTCGTCAGGAATACGAAGATGCTGGCTACGTGATGTGGTCGAATGGAGATGTCAGCGGCAAGAAAACTGCCAGCTTAGCGAGCCTGTTCTGTGTTGGGATGGTCCTCCTAACTTTCGTTCCTTATCTGGCAGGCCTTGCCGGTTTGCTTTATCTCATCCCAGGGCTGATCCTAGCCCTCATGATGCTCGGGCTGGCCTTACGTTTCCTCAAAGCTCCTTCACGTGAAAGCGCCAAACGCTTGTTTCTCTTCACTCTCCTATACCTCCCTATCGCCATGGCTGTTTTGGTGATTGGTTGGAAGTGAACATTTTATCCATTGATCCATGACCGAAGAACTAGAATCCGCCGAGCGCAACCCCAAGCAGATCCGGAATACGGTGCTGGCCTTGGTCGGCATCATGCTGATCAGCGGGATCTTTGTGACCATCGCGTATCGCAACACACTGGAACAACAGCGCCTCACGGAGCGTGCCCCATTCGTTGGTAAGCTGACTGATCAATTTGCTGCGAAAAACCAAGACGGCAAGATCGTCTCGACAGGCGACCTCTCCGAGAAAGTCTGGCTCGCTGCCAGTGTCTCAGTGAAGAATCCTGGGCCTGCCCTTGCCTCGATCGAGGCCATGAAACGTCTCGCAGAGGCCAATCAGGGGAATGAAGGACTGCGCTTCGTCCTGATCTCAGTCGACTTTGAAAATGAAGACATCGCCGACCTCAAAGCCTTCGCGGACTCCCAAGAACTCGACAGCGAGCGGTGGTGGATTCTGAAGGAAGAGGAAGCGCGTAAGTTCATCAGTGGTCGACTCAAGCTCACCGCTCCTCACCAAGCGGACGAAGAGGAAATGCAGGCCGGCTATGGTGAGATCTGGTATGACCCTCGGATTGTCCTGGTTGATCGCGAGCAGCACCTGCGCGGCTACTTGAATGATCTTGGTGCTGCGGTAAACTACTTCAATTTCGAGGAAATCGAGGGAGACGAAGCAAAGACCGCCGCTCTTGACGCCAAGCTTGCTCAGACCGTTGTAAAGCTCCAAGAAACCAAAAAGCCAAAGAAACCTAATACGGTAAGCCTATTCATTGGCCTCGCTATATTTGTCACTTTTCTCGTCGTATTCATCGGCAAGAGACGCCAAGGCATCACCCGCTAAGTTCTTCTCATGCAAGCGAAACAAAAGATCATCCTCTTCTACGTTGGTATCGGCATTTTCGCCTGTGCCATCCTCTTTGTCAGTTTCACTCTGAGCAACCGCGGTAAGGAAATTGCCGATCAGGCGCTCAGTGAGCAAACGGTTGTCATTGACGTTAAAAAGGAGATCGAAAATCCGATCAAGCTCACCGATCTTAATGGTGAGGAGTTCGACATTGCATCCCTGCGCGGGAAGGTTTGGACGGTGAACGAATTTTTCGCCAGTTGCCCTATGTGTGTTGATAACTACAAGGATCACTTGGTAGCGATTCACAAGCATTACCAGAACCATCCAGACTTCCGCATGGTATCGATCAGCATCGATCCACGCGACACCCCCGAGCGGATCCGTGAGAACTTGGCCAACCTGGATGTCGACTTTTCAAAGTGGCTGTTCCTGACTGGAGATCAGGATAAGGTCCGCGAGTTTCTCGTGGAAGAACTGGTATTTCTGCCAAGCAAGGAGCGTGATGGTCAGGAAGCTGTGGAAAAAGGCAAATTCGCTCACGATATGGCCCTCTTGGTGGTCGATAAGAATCTCAAGATCCGACTTAAGCGTGACCTCTTCAATGCTGATAACTACATGCCCGGCGGCCTTGCTGCTTATACTGACGAAGTAATTCAAACCATCGGAGCGCTGCTTCAAGATAAAGATGAGCGTCCGCGCGGCCAAGCCGAGCAGAGGTTTCTAGATGGTGCACCGATCAAGTTAACCACTCCCCAGCCCTAGCCCCCCCTCCATTTTCGATGTCTGAAATTTCCGAATACCGCCAACGTCCGGCAAAGACCGCGCTCGCCAAGAAGCTGGGGGTCGCTGCTTGGATACTTTCCGCTGTGGTGCTGATTTTGGTCGGTGCCATGCAGCGCATGCGTTTCGATATTGGGTTCGATACTTCGCTGCTCCCCGCGTTCCACGCTGCAGTCAATGCCTCCGCCGCGGTCACCCTGATCGTCGCGCTACTGGCCATTCAGCGCGGTAACGTCACTCTTCACAAGAAGGCGATTTTCTTCGCCATGGGCCTGTCAGTCCTGTTCCTTCTTTCCTACGTGGCCTATCACATTAGCAACGAACCCACGACTTTCGGGGGTGAAGGTGCCATCAAAGTTGTCTATTACCTGCTACTCATCAGTCACATCGTGCTGGCTGGCGTCTCACTTCCCTTCATCCTGTTCGCGTTTATTTCCGGCTTCTGCAACCAGTTCGACCGACACAAGAAGCTGGTCAAATACGTCTTCCCCATGTGGCTCTACGTCGCCCTAACCGGCCCCGTCTGCTACTTCATGCTTCGTCCTTACTATTGATTTCCCAATGAATATCTTCCGCTCATCAGATCCCGGATATCCTGAATTTCGACAGTCATTGGACCGTCGAGCCATCCCATCCAAAGAAGTTTCCGGTTTGGTATCGGACATTATCGAATCCGTCCGAGTGAATGGTAATCAGAGCATTTTCGAGCTGGCGGCTAAATTCGACAAAGTCACTCTCGATGCCGACTCCCTAGAAGTCACCGAGCAGGAGCTCAGCGAAGCACGAGAACAGATTGGCGAGGCTACCCGCGATGCTGTCGCAGCAGCCAAGCGCAACATTCACGCCTTTGCCGAGCACAGCATGCGCAAGGACTGGAGCGCTCATAATCACGAGGGTGCTCAAGTCGGTGAGCGATTCATGCCCTTTGATCGTGTCGGTGTTTACATTCCCGGCGGCAAGGCTCCATTGGCATCGACTTCCTTGATGACCGCGGCCTTTGCCCAAGCGGCAGGCGTGCCAGAGATCATCGCCTGCACGCCCTGTGGCCCCGACGGTAAAGTCAACCCCGCCGTTCTCTACGCCCTCGAACAGTCAGGCGCGACCCGTATTTTTAAGATTGGCGGTGCTCAAGCCATTGCCGCCCTGGCGCTCGGCACCGAATCCGTCCCTCAGGTCGACAAAATCTTTGGGCCTGGAAATTCGTTTGTGGTCGAAGCCAAGCGTCAGCTTGTCGGTGCCGTCTCGATCGATCTTCTTCCCGGGCCTAGTGAGGTTCTCGTTATTGCCGATGACACCGCGAATCCAGCCTACCTCGCAGCAGACCTCCTCGCCCAGGCCGAGCACGGAGGTGACAGTGTCGTCGGATTTGTCACCACATCCGAGGCACAGCTCGAGGCCGTGGAGAAAGAGCTCGAATTTCAACTCAAGAGCTTGAGCCGCGCCGATTACTTGCGCGAAGTGCTTGAAAAAGGCACCTTCTGCATTTTGGTCGATGATCTGGACGAAGCCTGCGCCATCTGCAATGACTTTGCCCCAGAGCACCTTTCATTAGCGGTAGAAGACGCCGATGAATGGTCACTGAAAATTCGCACTGCTGGCGCAATCTACCTAGGTAATGATTCCCCGGTCGCCGTTGGTGACTTTCTAGCCGGTCCCAGCCACACCTTGCCAACTGGGGGAGCAGGCAAATCCTTCTCCGGTCTGCGGGCCGATCAGTTCCAGCGCCGCACTAGTATTGTGCGCTTGGATAAGGCTGCGGTTGAAAAATCGGTCGCTCACGTCGAAGAGTTTGCTCGTTTGGAAGGGCTTGATGCTCATGGATATTCGGCGCGAATCCGATTGGAACGCTGAAAAAAATCTAACATTGACGGATTTTTCGGTGGCGAATCAGCGACATTGAGCGATACTCCAGCCGTATTATGAACAAATCCATCATGAAACTCGCCCTCGTCGCAGCCGCCCTTGGTTCACTTCTCGCCTCATGCAACACCGTCGCTGGTGTTGGTGAAGACGTCGGCCGCCTCGGCCGCGGCGTTGAGAATACCGCTCATCGCGCTGCCAACTAATTCTTCGGAATTCTGATGAATCCCGTCCGCGAAAGTCGCTACGTCGATCTTTTGCAGTCAATTCAAGCCGGCTTGCTTAGCGAGCCGGCTTTTTTGCGCCCGCCATCCTCCTATCAATCCGAGTTGGAAATCCAGAGTCTTTGGTTCTCTGGTCAGTTCGGGCGGGAATTTACCACAACCGACGGACGCCCCGTGCGGATCAAGCAGTTCGGCGAATGGAACCGCTGCGCCGGGCCCGACTTTCAGCAGGTAGCCGTCGAGATTGATGAGGAAATTCGCCATGGCTCCCTCGAGCTCGATACCTCTCCTCTCGATTGGGAGCACCATGGTCACTCGACCAACGCGGACTACGACGAAGTTTGCCTACATGTCTGCATGGAGGACGATGCCGGTCGGCAAAGCTTCACTCGCACCTCGAAACACCAACTCGTCCCACGAGTCGTCCTATCAAACGAGGCTCTGAGCCAAGCCCTAAACCAACCGAGATACGCCCAAGCCCTGTCCCACCCAGGGCGCTGCTCGACACCCCTCGCCGACTTTACCCCCGAGAGTATCGAGAGCCTTCTACAAGCCGCCGCGCGACACCGGATGCGACGCAAGGCCTTGCGCTACAGCCGCAGTGAGGATGCTCACGGTAGCGATGAGTCACTCTATCAGGCCATTGCCTCATGCCTCGGTTACCAGCCGAACCAAACCAACTTACTCTGCCTCGCCCAGCGAGTTCCCCTTTCAACGCTTCGCAGTCGCCCTGGCATGGCGGAGTCACTGCTCTTTGGTGCCGCCGGATTTCTCAATCCGCAGATCCACGAGAAGGCCAGCGATGAATCCCGCGACTACCTGCGCCAACTCTGGGAGAATTGGTGGAAATACCGCGACGAATTTCTTGCGGACGAATCACGCCTGATCCCGTGGCATTTCGCGGGTTTACGTCCGGTCAATCACCTGCATCGCCGCCTCGGCGCATTGGCTTGCTTGGTCGATGATTGGGATGCTTTTCGCGCGGTCTGCCGCAAGGCTACCGACGATACGAAGCCACTCGTCGATTACGTTGCGAATTTGCGCCATCCCCACTGGTCGCACCACTACACCTTGAATAGCGCCCGCGCCACGAAACCAATCGCCATTCTGGGTGCGCAACGGGCCAAGGACTTCTTGATCAATTACCTTTTCCCGCGACGCTTGCTGCAAGAGGAGTCAGTCTGGAATCAATACCTCGATCTCCGTGCTGCCGCTCCCGATCAAAAGGTCAAACGCGCGCTCGTTCGCCTGATGGGACCACGTGAGGACGCCAAGGACTTCACTCGTTTCGCCTGGCAGCAGCAAGGTCTGCTTCAGGTCTACCAGGACTTCTGTCTCAACGACCACAGCGACTGCCAAGAATGCCCCTTCCCCGAGCAACTCAGACAATGGAGTGATCGCTAGCTTATGGCTGATTCCGAAAAATCGAAGAATTGGAAGAAATACCTCATTGGTGATTGGCACTGGTCGAGACCCTTCAAATCTCTTGCCTTCATCTACGTTACCTTGGCTTTGATTGCGTTCTTCTTTGGGACCAAATTCGTCTTCTTGCCGCCAGCGCCGGGCTACGACGACTCCTTGCCTTTTCTAGAAAAATTCGGAGCCTCTGATGGTAATGATATTGCCTCGGTATGGGTGGAGCCCAAGGGTGACGAATCTCCCGTTTTCCTATTCGCCCATGGCAATGCGGAAGAGATAATTGACTACGAATTTCTCCAAGCTGCTTTCATTCAACGCGGCTGGGGTGGTCTTTTTTACGACTACCCAGGTTACGGACTTTCCACCGGGTCGCCAGACGAGGACTCCGTGTATGCCGCTGCCGATGCTGCATGGAAACACCTCACTGAGGCCAAAGGCATCGCTCCATCGCGAATCGTTCTAATCGGCAGATCGGTCGGCTGTGGCCCGACCACTTACCTTGCGAGCAAGCATGAAGTTCGCGGCGTGGTGCTGATCTCGCCTTTCCTATCTGCCTTCCGCACGGTTACACGGATCCCCCTGTTTCTGGGCGACTTTTTTAATAACCAAGGACAGCTCGAAAAGTCGCCATCTCCCCTGCTCATTTTTCATGGTGCGGAAGACGAAATCATCCCGTTTGCTCAGGGCAAGCAGCTGTTCGATGAGAGCCAAGCTACCTCAAAGGTGTTTATCCCCTTGCCCGACACCGGTCACAATGACCTCTTTTTCCGACAACTCGGATTGATTTTGCAAACCCTCGAAGATTGGGAAGCTCTCAAGAACGGCCCCTCTAACAAAGATACCCTCTAAAATTCGCTCGGAAAGCCCCGTCAGCTGAACAATTCATTTTGTCGGTGTCGCTGTTTCGCAGAACCTGAGTGGCAATCCCGAAGCCCACTAACTAGCACGCTATGAAAGCATCCATCTTCCTATCCGCAGCCCTCTGCGCCTCGACCCTATCGCTGTCTGCCCAAGCGCCCGCCCCGGCGGCTGCCGCATCTAAAGATAACCAGCGCGTCGACCAAGAGGTCATCGATGAAGCCATTGCCAAAGTCTACCCAGCCTTGGCAAGAATCCACGTCATCATGGAGCGAGCTCGTGGCGGAAGAATGGAAAAGGCAGGCGGGACTGGCTCCGGAACCATCATCCATCCCGACGGTTACATCCTCACTAACCACCACGTTGCCGGTGAGGGCACACGACTATGGGTGCGCCTTTCGAACAAGGCTAAGGTCGATGCCACATTGGTAGGCACCGACCCCCAGACCGATCTCTGCGTGATTAAGCTCAACATGGACCAGGTCCCTGATGACATGAAACCACTCCCCGTCGCCGAATTTGGCGACTTTGGCACGCTTGAAGTGGGCGATACGGTGATGGCCATGGGCTCGCCTGCAGGTGTCTCACAGTCCGTCACTCTTGGTGTGGTGGCTAACTTGGAGATGATCACGCCGGACAACATGAAGCCTCTGCAACAGAAGGGCGAGAAAGTCGGCGATCTGGTGCGCTGGATCGGGCACGATGCCGTCATCTACTTCGGCAACAGCGGCGGACCTCTGGTCAATCTGGAGGGCAAGATCATCGGCATCAATGAGATTGGCCTTGGTTCACTGGGTGGTGCCATCCCCGCTGATATCGCCGCCTATGTTGCCGATGAGCTCATCAAGCATGGTCGGGTCCGTCGCAGTTCCATCGGCCTCAACCCGCAGCCGCAATTGGAAAGCCAACAAAAGAAACAGGGCGTTCTCGTCGGAGCGGTCCTCCCCGGTTCTCCCGCTGAAAAGGCGGGCCTGAAACCTGGCGACATCATCACCAGTTACGACGGCAAGTCCGTCAATGCCAGTGCCCGCGAGCATCTTCCCGTCTTCAATCGCCTCGTTCTCGGCACTCCCGTCGGCAAGGAAGTTTCAATCGCCTACCTTCGCAATGGCAAGTCCGGAACCGTCAAGCTTACCACCGAAGAGCGCTCTGCCGCTATCGGTGGAGATGCTCACCTTCCCGCCTGGGGTATTACTGCTAGGGATCTCACCGAGCGAAGCGCTACGGCCCTCGGTCGTGACAATACCGACGGGGTGCGAGTTTCCTCAATCGACAAGACTGGCGGTGCCGCTTCTGCGAAGCCCGCCCTCAAGCCTGGCGACCTTATCCTAAGCGTCGATGGCAAGTCTGTGGCGCAGCTTTCTGATGTGGAATCAATCACCTCCAAAGTTTTAGCTGGTGGAAAGTCGGGTATCGATACACTTGTCGAATTCGAGCGCGGTGGCGAACTGCTCGCTACCGTCGTGGAGCTTGGTAAAGAGCCGAACGATTCCAAGTCATCCGCCGCCAAGCGCGCATGGCTCGGGGTCAAGACCCAGGTCATTACCCGCGACTTGGCCTCCGCCCTCAATCTCTCGGGCAAGAAAGGCGTCAGAGTCACCCAAGTCATTCCCGGCACCCTCGCGGCAGAGGCTGGATTCCAGAAAGGCGACCTGATTCTCAAACTCGATGGCATGGTCATTCGCGCGGAACGTGAAAGAGATTCCGAGGTCTTCGATAGCATGATCCGCGAATACCCCAGCGGGGAGAAAGTCGAATTTGACCTGATCCGCGACGGCAAGGAAATGAAGATCACCTGCGAGCTGGAGACCGCCCCCGTCCCGACCAAAGAATACCGCAAGGTCACCAACAATACACTGGAGCTGACCCTTCGCGAGCTCGCCAAAGACCAGCCGGAAGAGGCTGAGGTCTCCAAAGGCGTCTTCGTTGAAGCCGTCGAAAACGCAGGTTGGGCTGCCCTCGGTGGACTCCGCGGCGGTGATATTATCCTCGAAATCGACGGGCAAAAAGTCGACACCCTTGAGCAGATCGAAGCCGAGCTCGACAAGATCGAGAAGGAAAAACGCGACTACATCGTGCTCTTCGTCAAGAAAGGCAAGCTCACGCGCTTCGTCGAAATCCACCCGATCTGGAACTAAGCCTACTCACGACCATTTTACCAATAAATCTATGAAACTAAGCTCACTACTTAAGCTCACCCTCGGCCTGGCTCTCGCCGCTGCGCCTATTCTCCCAGCTAGCGCTGACATCACCGACCAAGCCCGCAAGGTTCACGCAGACCACGAGGCATCAGTCTTCGGTATCCGTGGCATCATTAAGATCAATGCCACCATGAATGGCGCTGCCGCCGGCAATCAGGAAACCGAGATCTGGAACAACGGAATCTTGATCGGTAAAGGCCTGGTAATGACCGCCTACCGTGCCATTAGCCCCGACTTTTCCTCACAGCAGCGTCCGGGATTGGTCATTGAGAGCGAGATTGCCGAACTCAATTTGGTCGACTCCAGCGGCGAGGAATTTGCCGCCAAGCTAATCCTCCATGATGAAGACCTCGGGGTGGCCTTCATCGCTATCGACCCTCACGGCGAGAAAGCCGCCGATTTCAAGGGCACACCAGTCGATATCAGCAAAGATCCAGAAATCTCCCTGTTGCAAGAACTGGTCTCCGTCGGTCGCTATAATTCGTCCATGCGCTTTGTCTCATCACTGCGCACCGCTGCCGTGACTGGCATCGTTAAGCGTCCTCGCAAGAAATACGCCATCAGCGGCATCCCCGTTGGTCAGAGCGCCATGACGGCCGATGGTGAACTCGTCGGACTCGTCGTGACCCATTCCGAAAAAGGAAAGTCAGGTGCCATCGCAGTCGTCCTGCCGACCCAATACATTCGCGACCTCATGCCCCAGGCCACTGAGAAGCAAGCCGAGCTCGCCAATGCGCCTGCAGAGAAGGATGAAACTGAGGAAGCTGAAGAAGAAAAGTCCGAAGAACCAGCTATCGAAGCTGATCCTGGTAAGGAGTAAGCTCACCGATTAACCATTTCAATGGGCCAAGCCGTTTCGAACGGCTTGGCCTTTTTTCGTATTCTTGAAGCAAATATCCTGAAACAAGAATTTCCAAGATGGCCCGCGCTTTGATAGGCTCCGCCCGTGACTCCACCTCCCGCTTTTCAGCGTCATTTCCTACCCTCCGACGAAGCGCTACTTCCCTGTATCGCCAATTACCTCCTTAAGCTCGGTGACGAACTGCGCCACACGCTCGTCATTGTTCCCACCGCCCATTCGGGGCGTCGATTGCGCCGCTTTTTACCCGAGATTGCGGGTCGCCCCATTCTTGCTCCTTTGGTGCAAACGCCAGAGTCCGCCTTCAGACCCGTGTCCGGATCCCCCGCCGCGCCAAAATTGCTCTGGTGGGCCGCTTGGGCTGAGACGGTAAAAGTCGCGGATCCTTCGCTTCTTCGACCGCTTTTTCCTGAAGTCGAAACTCTCAGTCGCGACTCCCATTGGGCCCTTAGCACCGCCCGCCAGTTCACCCAGCTCAAGGACGAGCTCGCCGAGATCGATTGCGGATTTGCCCATACCGCCAAATTCAGCGAAGAGCCCGAGCGATGGCTCGCTCTCGAAGCACTGGATCAAGCCGCCATCGCCCGCCTCAAGCAGTGGGGCGCCTACTGCCCTGCCGAGAGCAAGCGACAGACCGCTGTTCACTGGTCACCGCCCGCCGACTGCAAACGCATCGTGCTCGCAGCGGTCCCTGATGCGGTCCCGCTGTCCATCCGCGCCTGGCAAAATGCGGTCGGCCAAGTGCCTATCGATATTCTCATTCATGCCGATCACGAGATCGCTGATCACTTCGACGACTGGGGTAAACCTCTGCCCGAAGCTTGGAAGACGACAAATATCAACTTTTGGGGCGATGATACCGACTGGCTAAATCTAAGCCCCGGCCCCCATCAAGCCGCCCACCAGACTGTCGAATCCTGCGCCGAGTTGGATAGCGAATCCGTGGCGCTCGGCATTGCTGACAAGGCCTTTGGCCCTGCTACCGCCGAAGCCTTTTCCGAGAGTGGCTGGGAGTGCTACGATCCCGACGGGCGCAGTCTCAGTAGTCTGGGGATTTGGTCGACCCTTCGTTCCTTGCGTCAGTTGATCGCAGATCCGAACCAGTTCCGCGAAGTGCCGGATTTGTTGAAGTCCCCCGAGGCCCCTGCTCTTCTCGAGCTGGCATCTCCCTTGTCCTGCGCCAGAGATATTGATCGGCTAACGGTGGACTCCATTCCTCAAACGCTCAGTTCAGCCATCGCTGCGGCGGAGTCGAAAAAGTCGCACCCCTATCACCCCGAGCTCATCGAAGGGCTGCACAATCTCGATACCCTCCTGCGCAGCGCCCGTCCCGGAAAGGGGCTTGAGTGGCTCGGTGGTGTTCTGGACCGGCTGGAAAGAGCTCCAACTTTCCCCGAAGAACTAAAAAATAACTTCGCCAACGCTCTTGACGCTCTCGCTCAGCTCGGCCGTCACAACTCCAACCTTCCCGTAACCGAGGCGATGGACCTACTCCTCGCCCAGGTCGAGAGCACGCGGATCGCCAATGATCGCGTAGGCACTGCTATCGATCAGCTCGGCTGGCTCGAGCTTGCCTATCAAAATTCACCGCACCTGCGCATCGTCGGTTTGCACGAAGGGCTCGTGCCCGACCGCCCGACCGACAACGGATTCCTGACCGAAATCCTGCGCGCCAAACTGGGCCTGCGCGACCGTGCCCAGCGCGAGGCTCGGGACGCCTATCTTCTCAACAGCTTCGTTCAGTCTCGACGAAAGGAGGGCTCGGTGCGGATCTTCATCTCCCAAGCGGACTCCGCAGGAAACGCGCGCCAACCCTCACGGCTACTCCTACGCTGTCCTGCTGAGCAACTATCGGATCGGGTCATGCATTGCTTCAGAGAAGATCTCGACGATGCCCAGCGGGTCCCCAGCTACAGCCGTGGGCAATGGCATTTAAAAATCCCCGAGGGCCCCATGGTTTACAGCCCCGATAAGCCATGGACGCTTAGCCCCAGTCTCATGCGCAGCTACCTCCGCTGCCCCCTGCGCTTCTACCTTGAGCGTCAGGTTGGCTTCCGACGCAAGGAATTTGATAAACGCGAGCTCGATGCGATGGACTTCGGTAATCTCGTTCACGGAGTGCTGGAAGACTACGGACGCGATGAGCAAATGCGCCAACTCGCCAGCGAGACCGAGATTAATACTGCGTTCGAAGACCTCCTCTCAGATCGCTTCAGTCGAAGCTTCGGGCCACGCCCCAACCTGGCCCTGACGATCCAAAGGGAATCCATCCGTCGCCGCCTTTCCCACTTCGCCTCAGCACAAGCACAGGCCTTCAACGAGGGGTGGCGCATCGAATCGGTCGAGCTAGCCATCGGACCTGGCGATGGCGAAACTCCTTGGGAACACCTTGGCCGAGCCGTCAAAATGCGCATCGACCGGATTGATCTCCACTGCGAAACCGGGCAGCGTCGGCTCATCGACTACAAGTCAGGCAAAGCGAAGTCTCCCGCAGAAGGCCACTTGGAGAACCTGCGCGCCAGCGAAGACAACAAATTCCTCTACGCCGATCCCGCACCAAACGCAGGAGGTCGGGCACGTTCCGAAAGACGCTGGAAAGACCTGCAACTCCCCCTCTACGCCGAATACGCGCGCAAAACTTGGGGCGAACTCCCCGAGCTCGCCTACATCAACCTCCCTACCAGCGCCAGTGATACCGGATTCAGCGTCTGGAAAGGCTACGATGACCTCCATGACAACGCCCTCGCGTGGATGCAGGGCATTGTCGAAGCCATCGAGGACGGCCACTTCGAAGAACGCGAGCAACCCACACAAACCAAAAACTGGGACCCCTTCACCGCCCTGGCCCCAGATAGCCTGAGCGCGGCCTTTGACCTTGAGTAGGGAACCACGAAATACACAAAATACACGAAAGTCCTAATTCA
>CAXIBU010000016.1:0-24033 GCA_964021555.1 uncultured Verrucomicrobiales bacterium
GGTCGCGGGTCGCCAGGGCGGTAGTGCGGGTAGGACGGCATGCAGGCCACCCAAAGTCGGCCCTTGTTATCGAAACTCATCTGCACTGGGTTGGCCAAATTCGGAAACTGGCGTTCATCGGCGAAAAGCTCAATTTTGTAACCGTCAGCGACACTCAACTTGGAGCGAGCTTCCTCGCCGTAAAGGTATTCAGAACTGCCATTTTTCTTACTCGGCTTGTAGTTGGTGCGAATGGCGGGCAGCTCGAGGGTCTTTGCATCAGCGGCAGCGACGTCGAAAGCCTTTCCATTGGCAACGGCCCAGAGATTCTGATCTCGGATGGCTGTGATTTGGCGAATTTTTTTCAGTTCGTCGGGGTAGTTGTCTGGCCCGAAGGGCTTGTAGCGGCGTCCGTAGACATGCACGCCATTGGGTATCTTGAAGTCCGACTTCCACCACCAGTTCTTCTCGGCAACAGCGGCCTCGACTTTTTCACGCAATTGAGGCGTGGCAATTTTCTTCTTTCCAAATGCCTGGTCGGCCAGGAATGGGGCCAATTTGCGGTAAGCCTTATCGGTCAGCTGCAGGCCATCGATGGTCATTTGCTCCTTCGTGGCGAACCACTTTGAAGTCGCATCAAAGGCATCGATAAACAACACACCATTCGCCTCAGCGACTTTGCGCATGGTCTCGGTGTAGCGCTTACGAGTGGCATTGAGCGGCTGCGGGTCCGGAGCATCGAGACGGTCACGAACATCCTGAATCGCCGTCGGTGAGACGAGGGCAATCTGCGGCGCGCTCTCGCCGTTGAATTTCTGGCTCTTCAGGTGCTTGAGATAGGCATCAAGCTCTTTCTCGAAGCGCGGGAGCTCTTTTTCACCGCGGAAGGCCGAGACGGAGCCATAAAAGGCGAGAATCGTATCGATCTGGTGCCTAGCGAGCCATTGATCCGGAGTTTCGAAATGCCCCGTCGCCCCGCTATTGCGTTGCAATTCCTCAGGGAGCAATTTCGTGCCCCCCTCAAAGGAGACCTGCTGCCCTCGCCCGGGATGGGGGTGGAATGCTGGAGTGTTTCCTTCGTCAGCAAAGTTCCTGACGTAGAGGTTCAGTTCTGGGTAGCGCAGTTGCAATTCGGTCTCGAAATGCCCAAAGTGGTGCATTCGCGAGGCCAGACCATTGCCAACGATGGCTACCCTTTCGTCTTTCCCAGGCGAAGCTCCTTGGGCGCTTCAATCGCAGCGGCTGGAGCGGCATCGGGCGCCGCAGCGCCTTTCAAAATAAAGTCGGCGGGCTTCTTACCTTTCAGGAAGGTGCCAAATCCGTAAAAAGTTGGCTTATAGACCCCTGGCAGAGTCACGTCAGCCTCTTTTGGCACCTCCATACCCAAGCCCCAGTAGACGCCATTCGCCACCAGGCGGCGCAAATTCGCATCATCCAAGTCGCTAGCCGCGCCCATCGTCGTGGTGCAGATTCGCAAATCTTTGCCAGAATCAGCCTTAACCGTCCGCACCCAAGCTACTGGAATTACCGGATTGTTCTTCTTCCCTTCCACCGGTTCGGAATCCGGCTGGAGCGTTTTAGTGACTTGCCCGCGAAGCAATATCGTTGCGTCAGCAGGTGGGTTGGCCCCGTAGACGTCCGTTTCAGCGAAGATCGATCCGACCCCATTGAGCACCGGATGCTTGGCATTCGCTTCTTCAACGATGGTTCTGGTCCCTTGGACCTTGTGCTTGCCGTGGTGATTGATCCAGGTCTCGCCGAGAATGTGACGACCAAATCCGCCCTTCCAACCAGTATCTGGTCCCGCATTGAAGGAATACTTGGCCCACTTGGAGTCCTTGCCAAATTTGAAAGCATGAGTCGACGTGCGCAGGGCAACGACTGGCACACCGCGGTTGAGAGCTGCCTCGAAACGCTCCATGCTGGTATCATCCCAGTTGCGGAATCGCAGGCACATGACAATGGCATCCGCCTTATCCAAGGATTCAGAGTGACTCAGCGACTTTTGATTCGTGGGATCGACCACGCCATCAGCATTGAGCGAGAATAGAACCGTGCATTTGAAACCTTGAGAGGCCAGAATTTGCGCCATCATCGGCATGGATTCCTCTGATCGATACTCCTCGTCGCCGGATAGGAACACAATGTGCTTACCACTGCCGGCGCCTTCTTTTGCCTCGAAGACCAAATGGTCGTCGGGCTGAGCTGCTTGAGCGGCGGAACCCACCCCAAGGGCACCACCAAAAATAACTGAGATAATAAGTGCTTTCATAAATAAAATCGTGGCCGATTCAGACGATCGGTCAAGCAACTACGCCAATCTGTATGAAAAGATTTCACCAGTTGTTGAATTTTTCAGGAAAACGAATCCAGACTTGCGTCATTACCCCTAAGAATGAATTCGCATTTACCGAAAATCACTGCTAGTCATCCGGCGGCGCACCCCCCTCTTTTTTTTGCCCAACCCTTTCAAATAACCCATTATGGCTGATTCTGCTTTCGAAGGAAACTACATGGAGACCCACAAGGCCTCCCAACCTGTCGAGGAATATTTCCCCGGCAACGCTCTTGGTTGCACCCAAGAGGGCAATCGATTCGAGTTCATCACCGACAACGGCGTGACCTTGCGCTTGGAATTCGTTGATCCGTCGATCGTGCGCTTCCGCTTCAACACTGAAAACCGCTTTCCCAACGACTTTTCTTACGCCATCGACCCTGCTTTTAAAGGCCAGAAAGTCGACGCCAAATTGGTCGAGATGGGTGACGCCTACGCGATCCAGACCGAGGACTTGAGCATCCGCATCAGCAAGGCTGAACTTCGCACCACGATCACCGACCGCAAAGATGGCTTCGTCATTTGTGACGACGAAAAGGGCTTCCATTGGCAAGACCACAAGGAAGCTGGCGGCGAGATCGTCAAAATGAGCAAGAAGGCCCAACCCGGCGAGCACTACTTCGGCCTCGGCGACAAATCAGGCCTGCTTAACCTCCGCGGCCAGCGCTTGAGCCTGTGGGGCTCGGATACCTACGGCTACGGTCCTGCGGACGATCCACTCTACAAGAACATCCCCTTCTACCTCTCGATTCGCCAGCGCCGCAGCTACGGGATCTTCTTCGACAACAGCTTCGAGAGCACCTTTGATTTCGGTAAAGAGCGCCCTGTCGCCACCAGCTTCTTCGCGCAGGGTGGCGAAATGAACTACTACTTCATCCACGGCCGCAAGGCTGAAGAAGTCGTTGCCCGCTACACCAAGCTCACCGGCCCACCGGAAATGCCACCACTTTGGGCACTTGGTTACCATCAATGTAAATGGTCCTACTACCCAGAGGCCAAAGTAAAGGCGATTGCCGATGGCTTCCGCTCCCGCAAAATCCCCTGCGATGCGATCTACCTCGATATCGACTACATGGACGGCTACCGCTGTTTCACTTGGGATGCCGAGCGCTTTCCCGATCCTAAGAAGATGGTCGGAGAGCTTGAGGACGATGGATTTAAAGTCGTCGCCATCATTGACCCCGGCCTCAAGATCGACCCGAATTACTCCGTTTGGAAAGACGGCTACGACCGCGGCTTCTACTGCCGCCGTCAGGATGGCCCGCTTTTTAAGGGCTCCGTCTGGCCGGGCCTTTGCCACTTCCCCGACTTCACGAAACCTGAAGTCCGCGACTGGTGGGCAGATCAATTTAAAGGGCTCATCGAGGATGTTGGCATTCGTGGCATCTGGAATGACATGAACGAACCTGCGGTTTTCGAAGAAGGCACCTTCCCTAAAGACGTTCGCCACGACTACGACGGCAATCCCTGCTCGCACCGCAAGGCGCACAACGTCTACGGCATGCAAATGGTTCGCGCCACTCAAGAAGGTCTCAGGCGCTTCGGCGGCGACCGCCGGCCATTCGCCATCACTCGCTCCGGCTATTCCGGTGTGCAGCGCTTCGCTTGCGGATGGACTGGTGACAACATCGCTTCATGGGAGCACCTCAAGATCGCCAATCTTCAGTGCCAGCGCTTGGCTACCAGCGGCATGTCATTTATCGGTTCCGATGTCGGTGGTTTCATTGAGGACCCGACCCCCGAGCTCTACGCTCGATGGGTCCAAATGGCGGTCTTCCACCCCTTCTTCCGCACCCACTCCTCGGGCGATCACGCCGAGCAGGAGCCATGGTCTTACGACAAGAAGACAACCGACATGGTGCGCAAGTCAATCGAGCTACGCTACCAGCTCCTGCCTTACCTCTACACCTCATTCCATCAGCACGTCACGACTGGCACACCGATCCTGAAATCGATCGCCATCGTGGCCGATCAAGATCCGGATGCCTACTGGCGCGGCGCCGAATTTGGCTTCGGCGAGCACCTCATTGTGGTTCCGATCCATCACCCGGGTGAAGGTGGCAGGTATCTCTACCTGCCCAACGAGCCAATGGTCTCGTTCTACGATGGCGTCGCACCCAAGGCCGTCGGCAAAGACATCTGGGTCGACAGCCCAGACGACCGTATCCCACTCTTTGTGCGCTCCGGTGCCATCATTCCAATGTGGCCTCTTCAGCAATACGTTGGTGAGATCGAAAACCCCGAGCCAACCCTGCATGTCTTCCACACCGATGAAGAACTCGATTCCCATCTTTACGAAGACAGCGGCGATGGCTTCGGCTACCGTGAAGGCGACTTCCGCTACAGCACACTGACTCAAAAAGGCAGCGACAGCTCAGTTGAAATCTCCCGCACTTGGGATGGCGACTTTGACCCTGGCTACGACAAAATCCACGTCGCCCTGCGCAACCTTCCTTTCGAGGCTGCGACAGTCACCGTGGACGGCAAAGACGTGCCACTCGATACTTCCGGTGAACACCCAGGCTTCTCCGTGCCGAAAAACTTCGTCGCGATCGAGATTAAGGGCTGAGCGGCCTGCAGAGACACCACGATCCGCTTTCACCCGAATTGCATTTTTTGTAAGAAGGTGAAAGTGGCGCACGTTAGTTCAGGATGACCGCATCTCAAACTGATCTGACTCGCCGGCAGGCCATCAAAGGCATTGCTGCCCTTGCTTCAATCTCCGTCGTGCCGAGCTATGTGCTCGGCCTCAATGGCAAGACACCGCCCAGCGAACAGCTGACCCGCGCCATCATTGGCTGCGGTGGCATTTGCGGCTCGCACCTTCCGATGCCTGGAAAACTTCTCGCGCTTTGCGACGTCGACAAAGGCCATCTCAACAAGCGCATGGGCCAAGTCCAGAAAGGCGGGAATAAGGACGTCAAGGGCTACCACGATTTCCGCGAAATCATTGCTCGAGATGATATCGACGTCATCCACGTAGCGACTCCTCCCCACTGGCACGCCTACATGGGCATTGCCGCTGCGCAAGCTGGTAAAGCGGTCTGGGGCGAAAAGCCGATGAGCCGCACCATCCACGAAGGGATGTTGATGAAACAGGCCGTCGAGAAAGCAGGCGTCGCCTTCCGATTGAATACCTGGTTCCGCTTCCGCTCGAATTTCTACGGTGCCAACGTGACCGCCCGCCAGGTCAAGCGAGCCCTCGACGGAGGATTGCTTGGACCAGGCCCCTACAAGGTCACGCTCAGCGCCACCACTGGTTTCAACTGGAAGTTCAATTGGGTCGGTAAGACCAACCTCAAGCCGCAGCCAATCCCAGAAGGCTTCGATTACGATACGTGGTTGGGTCCTGCACCAATGAAGCCCTACAACCGCCATCGAACTCACGCAACTTTCCGCGGCTACTGGGATTATGACGGTGGTGGACTCGGCGACATGGGTCAGCACTACCTCGACCCCGTCCAATATATTCTTGGCAAGGACAATGAGCTCCCAGTCTCAGTTGAAATCGATGCCGACCCACAGGATGCAGATGCCGTCGGAACGTGGCGCCGCATCACTTACAAATATGCCGACGGGACCACCATCGTCCTCGACGGTGATAACCGCGATAAAGATGCCGCCTTTATCGAAGGCTCAGAAGGAAAGATCTTCAAGGGCTTCAAATCGGACATCAAGGGCTTCGCCGAAAAAGTCGCCGCACTTCCGGAGCCTGCTCCACAAGTCACCGACTTCCACCAAGCCATCCGCGAGAAGAAGAAATTCGCCCTCAACGAGCAGAATGGGTTCAATTCATGCACCTTGGTGAACTTGGGTAAGATCGCCCACCGAACCAACACCAACATCGTCTTTGACCCGAAGACCATGCAGATCACCAACAGCAAGCTCGCAAACGGCTTCATCAAACAACCCGATCGCGCCAAGTGGGACTTAGAGAAGCTCATGAAAGGATAGGTGCTACCCGCCAACTAACGATGACAAGCCTTGGCTTGAAATTCCGCATTACGCACTGTTTTATCGCTAGCCCAGTGCTATGGGCAGCCTCGTTCTATGTGACGTGGATCGCGGGAAGACAGGCCCTCGGCTATTGGCCTCGCTCAAGCCTAGATGATCCCAAATACATTGAAGGTCCGTGGATGTGGACTTACCACCTCCCCATGCTGCTCCTTCTGGCAACCATCGGAACGGGCATCTTCGCCTTTCTTTCAGTCCTTTCTGCGGCTCAAAAAAATGAAAGTGGGCTCCGAATACGCACTTTCGAGCTAGCTCTAGGTGTAGCGCTTACCATCATCGCCTTTGCCCTCATTTCCCTAGACCCGATGAATGTCGTCGAATGGTATCTCGACTGAAACTTCACGACCACCCCCTCGGAAAATGCATCTCCGCATGACTTTTGTTAAAAAAGGTTTGCAATGAGGGACTTCACTTGCATTATCCCCGCCCGCGCAAACACTAGCAAACGCGACTGTCGGTCCTTCGTTACCTTGATTTATCAAGGATCCTGCGCGGCGAAGGGGAACCCAGTTGCAATCCAATAACATGTCAGAAAAAGATCCTGTAAAGCTCAACCGCTTCGAGCTCCCGAATCGTCTCACCAAAGACGAAGATACCGCTACCGAAACCTACGCCCAGTTCGTCGCTGAACCTTTCGAGGGCGGCTATGGCCACACCATCGGTAACTCTCTCCGCCGCGTCCTCCTCTCCTCATTGGAAGGCGCTGCAATCACTTCCGTCCGCATCGCTGGTGCTCAACACGAGTTCACCTCCCTTCCGGGCGTCGTTGAAGACGTGACTGACATCGTCCTCAACCTCAAGAAGGTCAAATTCAAGCACCACGGAAAAGACCCAAGCATTCTCACCCTCAAGGTTGAGAAAGAAGGCGTCGTCACTGCTGGTGACATCACCGAAGACCAGAACTACGAAGTCGTTAACAAGGATCAGGTGATCTGCACCCTCGATCGCAAGACGACTTTCGATTGCGAATTTGAAATCCGCGTCGGTCGTGGATTTGCCACCGGTGACGAAAACAAGCGCCCTGACATGCCAATCGGCGTCATCGCGATTGATTCCATCTTCTCGCCTGTCACCCGTGTCAAATACGCGGTTGAAAACACTCGTGTCGGCCAGATGACCGATTACGACAAGCTCATCCTCACCGTTTGGACCGACGGCCGCGTCGAGCCACATGATGCCGTCCTTCAGGCTTCTGCAATCCTTCGCCACCACCTCGACGTCTTCGTCAACTATGACGACGATGCCGTTGCCTTTGACGAGGCACCAGAAGGCTCCAGCGAAGAAAACGCTGCGCTTAAGAAGTTGCTCAACATGAGCGTCAACGAGATCGAGCTCTCCGTTCGTGCCGCCAACTGCCTCAACAACGCGAACATCACTTCCGTTGGTCAGCTGGCCATGAAAACTGAGGCCGAAATGCTCAAATACCGTAACTTCGGTAAGAAGTCTCTCAACGAGATCAAAGACCGTCTCACCGAGCTCGGACTTGGCCTCGGCATGCAGTTCGACCAGTCACTTCTCACCGGCCCAGTGCCAAACGTTAAAGCCCGTCTCGGTGCTGATGACGATGCTCCTGTCGGTCTTGCCGACCTCATCGCTCAGAACATCGACGAGTAAACCTCACAAATACCAAATTAAGGAAATTATCCCATGCGACACGGAAGCAAAGTTTCAAAACTCAAGCGTAGTTCAGCCCACCGTCGGGCCCTGTTGGCTAACCAAGCCTGCAGCCTGATCGAGCACGGTCGAATTCGCACCACCCTCGGCAAAGCCAAGGCCCTTCGTCCAGTCATCGAAAAACTTGTCACTCTTGGCAAGCGCGGTGACCTTCACGCTCGCCGTCAAGCGGTAGCATTCCTTCGTCACAAAGACCCTACCAAGCGTCTTTTCGAAGTCATCGCTCCCCTTGCAGCTGATCGTCAGGGCGGCTATGTCCGAATCATCAAGCTTGGACCACGCGTCTCAGACGCCGCTCCTATGGCTTTCATCGAATTCGTCGACATGCCTGCCGACGCTGCTACTGAGGAAGAGGCTGAAGCCGATGCAGTAGCTGCAGAAGACGCCGAGTAAATTACGGTTTCTCACCATTCATTCCCAAAAGGCCCGCTGGTTTCAGTGGGCCTTTTTTTGTATTGGCTCAGCCTCAGATTCCGTTTCTTTCTCTGTCTCAAGAGCTTACTTGACATGTTGCTCCATAAGATTCCATTATTCTGGGTAACCCCTCGAAGACCGAAACAAATGCGAATCCCCAAGCAAAAAAGACACAAAGGTTTAACGATCATTGAACTGACGATTGTCATCGTCGTGCTCCTTGGCCTAGTGGCTATCCTTTTCTTTGGAGCAAGAGCCTTTCTAGTTGGGTCGAATCGTGCGCAGTGTATCTCCAACCTGCGTGCCGCCCACCAAGCCGCCCGTAGCTACCAGAATCTCTCTGGACTGCAGCCTGGTGACAACTATGACGCTACTAATTTTATCGGCCAAGGTAACTTTCTGAATGCCAATCCGACTTGCCCGTCCAACGGAGAGTATGAATGGGCCGATTCCGTGCCCGAATTCGGTTCCCTGTTCATGACCTGCACACTCGCGACCGATGCCGAGCGGACTCATACCCCTAAGGGCGACGTGGACTGGTGAGCTGAGCGCCGCCCGTTGTGTGCCCCTGCCCGTCAATTCTCGACTGATCGGTTTCTAAGGTTGCTTGGCAGCATCGCTCGCCCTATCACTGTGGGACCCTATCATCAGTATGAGCGAGAATTTCTACACTGAAACCACTGAGGCTCCCAAGAGCGATCTGGATACGACTTTAAGGCCACCCGACTTTGATAGCTTCCACGGCCAGACAAAGGTCAAAGATCGGCTCATGCTCATGGTCGAAGCCGCCGAGAAACGGGGGGACGTTCTCAATCACGTGCTGCTCAGTGGCCCTCCTGGCTTAGGTAAGACCACGCTCGCA
The DNA here is from genome assembly GCA_964021555.1 of uncultured Verrucomicrobiales bacterium. Taxonomy (GTDB): domain Bacteria; phylum Verrucomicrobiota; class Verrucomicrobiia; order Verrucomicrobiales; family Akkermansiaceae; genus CAXIBU01. The sequence continues at coordinate 9,279 of CAXIBU010000016.1, forward strand.
AACATTATTGCCACAGGTGTCGGGTCACAGCTCCATACGACCTCTGGCCCCCAGATCGAGAAAGCAGGCGACCTTGCGGGGGTCCTGACCAATCTTCAGAAAGGCGACATCCTGTTCATTGACGAAATTCACCGTCTGCACCCGGCCATCGAAGAATACCTCTACCCGGCAATGGAAGATTTCCGCTTGGACATCATTATCGATCAAGGACCTTCTGCCCGATCCATTCAGCTGAACTTACCCAAATTCACTCTTGTCGGGGCGACCACGCGCGCGGGCATGCTGACTAGTCCCCTGCGCTCACGCTTTGGCCTGGTTAACCGGCTCGACTACTACACCACCGACGAGCTCGCCTTCATCCTCAAAAGGTCGGCAGACATTCTCAAGGTCACCCTCGAAGAGGCTGGTGCAAATGAGATCGCCGGCAGATCCCGTGGCACGCCTCGGGTGGCCAACGCTTTACTGAGGTGGGTGCGCGACTTTGCAGAGGTGCGTGCCAATGGCATCATTACAGGTGAAGTGGCAGACCAAGCTCTCACAATGATTGAGATCGATGATGATGGGCTCGACGAAATGGACCTGCGAATTCTCGAAACCATGATCCACAAGTTTCAGGGAGGTCCAGTCGGCGTCAGTTCACTTGCCGTTGCCGTGGGCGAGGATGCCTCAACGATTGAGGACGTCCACGAACCCTTCCTCATCATGCAAGGTTACTTCAAGCGCACCCCTAGAGGTCGGGTCGCCATGCCTGCGGCTTACGAAAAAATCGGCGTCAAGCCAACTGCGGGACAACCTGACTTATTCTAGCCCACAGCGCTGGACCTCAAATCATGAAATATCTGGAAGAAAGTGATTTTGCGACCTTCGCCATGACGATCGCTCAATGGTCATCCCTGGTATTAGCAGTCCTTTCTTTTGTCGGAGGAGCACTATCCCTGCTTTCCTTCATTACAGGTGGTAAAGATGGCCTATTGACCGGGCTAGGCAGCATTCTGCTTGGCCTCGTCTTCATGGGCGTCTTCTTCTTGTTCGCCAAGGTGATCGCTCTGGGTCACGACGAATAGTTTGAATCAGCTTCAGCCAGAACTAGCTCGCATACAGAAATAGAAAAACCCGCTCAACCAGAGGTCGAGCGGGTCGGATAAAATGAATTAGGGAGCGTGCTTGGAGATTCGAATTATTTCAGTTCGAACTCAAACTCCGCACCAAGCTGTCGCTGGATGTTCTGAATCGACGTGCTTAGCTCTTCGTTAAAGGTCGATTCGGAGCTCAGTTTCGCACTCAATTCATCAGTGATGACGTCGGGAGTGGCGCCCTCCTTGGCGAAGAGCTCACCGATTTCCTCATAAATGTTTGCTAGCCGAAGATTCGAATCGATGTATTCCACGGCCTTGTCTCGAAACTTGTTAACCAATTCGTGGTCTTTGGCGTCGAACTCTTGAATGCCTTTCTTAGCGCTTTCTTGCTGTTGCTTGACCTTGGCGAGCGATGATTCGAACTTGGCTGAATCGAAAGGAGTCGTCCCGTCCCAACTGAAGACCTGCTCGGTCACCGGCTGAAAGGTGACATCGGCTGAAGACATTTGTGAAATCACATAATTATTAAATTTCCTGACCTTTTCCTGAGTCTGGCTAGTGAAAAAGCCGAAGACCATGATTCCTGCGACAACAACGCCGCCAATTATTTTTACTAGGTTCATAACAATTTTTTTGGGGTGACAAAAGTGCCCTATTCCCACTCGATCGAGGCGGGTGGCTTGGTTGAGATGTCGTAGAGCACGCGGTTGATGCCGCTGACCTCGTTGAGAATTTTGTTGCTGACCTCACGCAGGAGCGATGGTGGCAGTTCGACCCAATCGGCAGTCATCGCATCTTCTGAAATGACGGCGCGCAGGTTAGTGGCCCACTCGTAGGAGCGCTCGTCGCCTTTGACGCCAACAGTCTTGACCGGAATCAAGCCAGCGTAGGCTTGCCAGACCTTATCATACCAGCCGTGCTCTTTGAGCGCGTTGATGAAGATCGCATCGCAATCGCGGATGACGTTTAGCTTCTCCATGTCGACAGCCCCAGGGCAACGAACGGCGAGGCCTGGACCGGGGAAAGGATGGCGCTGAAGAATGTCGTGAGCAATACCCAACGAGGCACCGAGGGCACGCACTTCGTCTTTGAAGAGTTCCGCGAGAGGCTCGAGGACTTTGCCCTCCTTTTGAAGTTCCAGGATACGGTCGACCCGGTTGTGGTGGGTCTTAATTTTGGAAGCCTTCGACTTGTCGTTGGAGGCACTTTCAATAACGTCTGGATAAAGGGTGCCCTGAGCGAGCATCTCAGCATCGCCCACGGTGTCCCAGAAGACATCGATGAACAGATTACCGATGATCTTGCGCTTCTCTTCAGGATCATCCTTGCCAGCCAAACGGCTCATGAAGAGCTCGCTGGCATCGACAGTTTCGATCTCGACGCCCATGCGGTGGAAGTTGTTGCGCACTTCCTCGCCCTCGTTCTTCCGCATCAGGCCGTGATCAACAAAAATCGCACGAACCTTGACCCCTGCCTCTTTCAGCAGCACGGCGAGAACGGTGGAATCAACCCCACCAGAAACACCGCAAACCACTTGGCGATCACCCACGGTTTCACGGATCGAATCGATCATCTCGCGTTTAAAGTCGTCGATGATGAAGGGCATCAAGTCCTTCGCGGTGAGAAGGAAATTCGCCAAAATGCGGTTTCCCTCGTGACTGTGAGTCACTTCGGGGTGGAATTGGATGCCGTAGAAGCGGTCCTCCCACTGCAGGGAAACGGGTGTGCCGTGCTGATTGGTCGCGAGGACGCGGCAGTTTTCTGGCAATTTGCTGACGGTATCCGAATGGCTCATCCAGACCTGGCTTTCATCAGAGACGCCCTCGTAGAGGTTGTCCTTGAACTCAGGAAAGAGACCAGCAGGTCCGTATTCGCGCTTGTCCGATGCCTCGACGGCACCGCCGAATTTCAAATTCAAGAGCTGCATGCCGTAACACACGCCTAGGACGGGAACTTCGAAACCTTTGAGCATTTCAAAGTCGATGTCAGGAGCGCCTGGCGATGAGGTGCTCATCGGGCCACCCGACAGAATGATCGCGGCAGGACTGCCGATCTCAGCGAGGTCTTCCGGTTGGTAAAGGGCGGCGAAGTAGCCGAGCTCACGGACACGACGGACAATGAGCTGGGTGTATTGGGAGCCGAAGTCGATGACGGCAACGTGATTGGTATCGTGCATGGGATGAATGCTTGGGTCGATTGAAAGTCGATTAGAGGTCCTTGGAACTCAATTAAAGAGAAGGCTGATAATTGGTCGGCTCTTCGGTGATGACGATGTCGTGAGCGTGGCTCTCTTTTAGGCCGCCAGGAGTGATGCGGGTGAACGCCGCATTTTCGCGAAGCTCGGCGAGATTATTGGCACCAACGTAGCCGAGACCTGAGCGAAGTCCGCCCATCAGCTGGAAGAGAACGTCTGCGAGTGGTCCTTTGTAGGGGACGCGCCCTTCGACGCCCTCGGCGACCAACTTACCCGAGCTGTTCTGACCGTAACGGTCGCCAGCGCCCTTGCGCATCGCGCCGACTGAGCCCATGCCACGGTATGCCTTGAAACGGCGCCCTTGGAAGTAGATCGTCTCGCCAGGAGATTCGCGCGTTCCAGCAAGAATGGAGCCAAGCATGACGATGTCCGCTCCGGCAGCCAGCGCCTTGACCACGTCGCCGGAATAACGAATGCCACCATCGGCGATGACGGCGATGCCTTTATCGCGACAGTAGCTGGCGACATTTTGGATGGCGGTGAATTGAGGCATGCCCACACCAGCGATCACACGAGTAGTGCAAATCGAGCCCGGCCCGACGCCGACCTTGATCGCCGAGGCGCCTGCCTCGACGAGGTCCTTAGCTCCTTCAGCGGTCACGACATTACCAGCGATGATCGGAACTGGCCCGAGAGCGCGGAGCTCGCGGATGACCTCCATCACGCGGGTGGTATGACCGGTAGCGGCATCAATGAAAATCGCATCGGCACCAGCCTTGATCAGGGCTTGGCCACGCTCTTGATAATCCGGCCCGACCCCAACGGCAGCGCCGCAGCGCAGGCGACCTTGAGCGTCCTTGGCCGAATTCGGGAAATTTCTGATCTTTTCAATATCAGCTCCGGTCACCAGACCGACCAAGTAGCCATCGCCATCCACGAGGGGGAGCTTCTCGATGCGGTTTTGATAAAGAATCTCGCGTGCCTCATCGAGGCTCGTATCCGAAGGCGCAGTGACCAGCCGCTCTTTCGGCGTCATGACATTGGCGACCGTGGTCGAATGACTGTCCAGAGAGCGAATGTCGCGCCCGGTCACCATACCGGTGAGGTAGCCTTCTGAATCAATAACCGGAAAGCCTGAAAAACCACAGGTTTCCATAGTCTCGATCACTTCAGCAATGGTCTGATCAGGAGTCACTGTAAGCGGATCGGAAATGACCGCATTGTGTGAGCGCTTGACCTTGGCGACCATTGCCGCCTGCTCCTCAATTGAGCAAGCCCGGTGAATCACGGCCATGCCGCCCTCACGAGCAAGTGCGATCGCAAGATCATCCTCGGAAACCGTATCCATCGCCGATGACAAGACCGGCATTGCCAGAGGGATATCCGGAGTCAAGCGCGTGCTGAGATCCGTATTGCCAGGGAGAACAGCGCTCCGCTGAGGCACGAGAAGAATGTCGTCGAAAGAAAGTCCAACTGTGAAGTCCGCCATAGCGGAGCTAAAGGTTTTCGACTGGGGAATTCAAGCGCGATTTTTGCTTTGCTGAAAATTGCCGAATTTTGACCGCCAATGATCCAGGGCCAAGCCGAGAAATTCGTCCACTTTTCGCCGACTTTGCTCATCGGAGAATGGTTCGTGCAGGGCCCCCTCAAGCTCGCGAAATTCAACCTCTTCACGGTTCATCAATTCAAAGAACTCACGACAGTATTTCGGAGGACAAACCTGATCCGCCGTTCCTTGGCTGACAAACAAGCTCCGCCCCCGGCCAATTTGCTCACGTTGATGGCTGAGCTCGGCAGAGACCTTCATCAAGGAAAGCCCCCACCCCAGTGAAACTCGGGAATGCCCCTGCCCGTCTTTGAATTCCTCAAGCTTGGAGTCTGCTGCCTCGTCTGCCTCACAACGGATGCAATCCTCGATGCGCACTCCGGTATCAATGGTCACCCCAGGAAGCAGCCTCCCCAGAACCTGGCCCGACCGCACCAGCCAAGGCGATTGCCCGTGACTCGGGCGCAGCAATGGAGAGCTGATCCAGCCGAACTTCGCCTCGGGCCTCCGAGCGAGAAGGTCCATCGCCATCAGACCGCCCATCGAATGACCGCTTACGCCTACCGCCCGCGGCCCCGCCCAGCGCAGCACTTGATCAAAAAGCCGATCCATCAATTTCCGCGAACTCGCGAGTGACCCGACATGCCCACGCCTCCCCCGGCTCATCCCATGCCCAGGCCAATCGAAGGAAAAGACTTCAATGCCCCCTTCGATCCAAGGCGCCAGAATTTGCTCGTAGCGCGAGGCAAAGTCGCCCTGCCCCGGACAAAACAACACGCAAGCCCACGACTCACAGGCTGGTGACTTCCAGTGATAGCCATGCACGCCATCAAGATCGGCGGCAAATTCGGAACTGTGGTGGGAAGCGCTCACTGCATCAACTCTGCCATAGGATCGCCAGAGGAAAAGCCATTCCCACTCCCATCGCAAATTCGAGCTCGCACAAGCATCTTGATTTTTTCGTCACTGAGTCACTTGACGCTCCTCGGTGTCCGCGCTAATCCCTCCCTCCGAACACACTACATCATGAGCGAAACACTATCCCAAAAACCATTCCAGGCTGAAGTCAAACAGCTCCTCGATATCGTCATTAACTCTCTCTACACGGATCGCGAGATCTTCATCCGCGAGCTCGTATCCAATGCTTCGGACGCCTCCGAGAAAATGCGTTTGAAGTCGCTCACCGAAGATGAAGTTAACGATGCCGATGCAGAGCTCAAAATTACTCTAAGCTGTGACGAAGAAGCTGGCACGCTGACTTTCTCCGATCACGGCATCGGGATGACCGAAGAAGAGTTGACCGAGAACCTCGGCACCATTGCTCACTCCGGCACCAAGTCCTTCCTCAACCAGCTCAAGGAAAAGGGCGACAACAATGCCGATGTGATCGGTCAGTTCGGCGTCGGATTTTACTCGGTCTTCATGGTCGCTGACAAAGTCGAGGTCTTCACCCGCTCTTGGGAGCCAAATGCCCCGTCACTCAAGTGGACCTCCGACGGCACCACTGGCTACACCGTCGAACGCCTCGCCACTGCCGAACCTCGCGGCAGCCGCATCGTTGCTCACCTTAAGGAAGAGTTTGTCGACTTTGCCAAGGAAGCCACCGTCACCCCCATCCTCAAGCGCTATTCAAGCTTCGTCAGCTTCCCCGTCATCCTCGGAGAAGAGCGTGTCAACACACTCGAAGCCATCTGGCTCAAGTCGAAGTCAGAAGTGACCGAAGAGGAATACAAGGAATTCTACCAATTCACCGCACACGCCTTCGATGAGCCACGCTACACCATGCACTTCAGTGCGGATGCGCCACTGGCCATCAATGCCCTGCTCTTCACACCTAAGGAAAATACCGAGCAGTTCGGCTTCGGCCAGATGGAACCCGGCGTCGCCCTCTACTGTCGTAAAGTCCTCATCGATCCCAAGCCAGACAAGCTCCTCCCCGAGTGGCTGCGCTTCCTCAAGGGCGTGATCGACAGCGCCGACCTGCCCCTCAATATCTCTCGCGAGAGCATGCAGGACAGCGCGCTGATTCAGAAACTCAATAGCCTGATCACCAAACGATTCCTCAAATTCCTCGAGCGCAAGGCCAAGAACGACCACGAGGCTTACCTCGAATTTTTCGCCCAATTCGGCCGATTCCTCAAAGAAGGCATCGCCTCCAGCTACGAGCACCGCGAACTACTCGCCAGCCTGATCCGCTTCGACAGCACGCTCGAAGAAGAGAAGACCAGTTTCGATGCCTACATCGACCGCGCCAAGGATGATCAAGATACCATCTACTACCTCGTCGGCCGCAGCCGCGAGCAGCTGGAGAATGGTCCTTATCTCGAAGCCTTTAAGTCACGTGGCCTTGAAGTCGCCCTATTCACCGATCCTGTCGATGAATACGTCCTCGACACCATGAACGAATACAAAGGCAAGAAACTCGTCGCTGCCAACAGCGCCGACATCGACCTCGATGACGTCGAGCAAGAGGGCGAGCCGCTGGATGAGAAATCCGCAGAAGCACTCGTCGGTTTCCTCAACGGCCAGCTCGAAGGCCGGGTCAAAGGCGTCGAAGTTTCCAAACGCCTCGTCGGCAGCCCCATCGCAGCACTCCAAGCGGCGGATGCACCAAGTCCACAGATCAAGGCCATGATGAAGCAAATGGGCCAAGAAATGCCGGATTCCCTGGCTAGCCTGGAAATCAACTCGCGCCACCCGCTGATCAAGCAACTCTCCGAGCTCAGCGCTAAAGACGAAGCCACCGCCGGCCTCGTCGCTCAACAACTCGCCGACCACGCCCTCATGGCAGCCGGCCTCCTCGAGCAGCCCGAGCAAATGGCCACCCGCTTCTACGACCTCCTCGAAAAGGTCGTCTCCAAATAAGCGACACAAAAATTTATCCACCAAAAAGCCGGAGCCGCTCAAAAGCAGCTCCGGCTTTTTCATGGAGAAGGGATTTGAAATCCCTCAGCTAAGAATCCGGCCAGATTAAAAGGGATTACAAATCCCTTCTCCTGATCACTTCAGGGTTTTCTTCAGCGCAGCCTTGAGCTCATCGGAATCCGGCTCTACCCCAGACTTAAAACGGGCGACGACCTTGCCATCTGCATCGACTAGAAATTTGGTGAAATTCCAAGCCACTTTCCCAGGAAATGGCGAGTCCTTACCAGCGAGCTGCTCGTAAAGGGCATGGCGTTTCGGCCCATTCACATCAATCTTGGCAAACATTGGGAAGCTCACGTCGAACTTTGCCGAACAGAATTCCGCGATGTCCGCATTGGTCCCAGGCTCTTGCCCACCGAACTGGTTGCAAGGAAAACCAGCAACTACCAAACCATCCTTCGCATACTTTTTGCTCAACTTCTCAAGCCCCGCATACTGACGCGTGTATCCGCACTTCGATGCTGTATTAACGATGAGAACCGCCTTTGGCTTGTAGGCAGCCAAAGTCGTCTCCTTACCATCAATCGTCTTGATCTTGGTATCCAAGATAGTCCCACCTTGAGCGACAGATCCGAGAACTAAACAGGAAAGGAGGCAGTTTTTGAGTGTTTTCATCATCTCGCAGTGTCGCCCTCATTTCTCTGTCGTCAAGGGAGGCTTTCAACATTGAGAAAGATTCAAGAGCCTACTCTGCGGGCAGTCCCAATGCAAAAACAAGCAAGCAGATGAACGCCAGAAAGCCAAACTGGATCAGCTTCCCTACTCGGCATACATCTTCTCTTCGCTGCCAAGCCACGATCATCGCCACCACACACTGGAAAACGTAAAACAGAGCAAATGCTCTCGAGGCGTAGGAGATAATGCCATTGACGTTGGTTTCCCAGGTGATCGCAATCGTAACGACCAAAATGAGTAGGTAAGCATAGCGCGGTTTCAATCTCCCCTTGGTAAGCTCCCCAAGCAATCCTCCAGCTCCTGAGTTATCAGCAACGGCGGCGCTGAATTGACTGCCAATCGCCGCAACTGACAAAAGAATAGGAAGAGCCGCCGCGACCGGGGTCGTCATGATAATAATGGCTGTCACATCAGCGCCCAGCCCTTGCTGAAATAACACGGTGACCAAGCCAATAAAAACCAAGTAGATCACCGACGAAATCAGCTGCGCCGAGCGCATAGTCGAAATTCGCTGTTCGGGCGGATGCTCCGATCCCAAATATCGTGAGGTCTCAAATCCCTGAACCACTATCAATAAACCCAACAGCACCCTGATATCAGACAAATCAATCGTAGAGTCCACCGCCGGCAAGCTCCAGCCACCTGCCCACACCAAGCTAAGATTGTAGATCAAGAGCCCAATCAAGAGGGACCCAATCGCCCCAAGGTTGAAGGCGATCACGTATTTTTCCACCCGCTCCAACATGCCTAATCCTCGCCACATCCCGACGCCCCCGATGATCAGCAAAAGAGCCGTTGTGATCCAATTGGCAAAAGACGCTCCACCGATCCCAGCAGCACTCAGTAGAAAGGCGGTCAGGAGCTGGAGATAATAGGTCACCGAAATCAAGTAGGCCGCCACTAGAACGATCCTAGATAACAGGGCAATTGACTGCGCCACTCCACGACCTGTCTTCGACCTCGGCTCGAAATACTTGATGTTGTAGCGGATCGCGCCACCAACGCCGTAGGCGATCAGCAGCAAACCCGCCATGCAGAAGATCGCCAGATTGCCTACCCTTCCACTGAGCAAAGGAGCGCTGACCAAGAAGCCACTGCCCATGATCGATGCCAGCGGTGTCACCGTTGCACGCCAGTTTGATGATCCTGAAAGCTTCTTCGAAAATGCGAGAAAAAGCGCCAGTAGGATCGCACAGGCGACGATAATCAAACTCAGCATGAATTAGCTCTATCGATATAATCACAGCTCAACCACAAAAAACCGCCGTCCCAAGCTAGGAACGGCGGTTGGAAAGAATCAGCAAACTGAGAAGTCTCAATCGACTCTCAAACCGACCACTTCTTTGGCGCTGGGGATGAGGTTGCCGTAGCGGTGGGTGCATTGGCTGATGGCCTGCTCGCGGAGGTAGTTGAGCAGTTCGATACGGCCATTGCTGAGCACTTCACCATCAACTACTGGCAGGTGAACGTCATTGGCCGCATCGCCGAGACCAAGCGATGTCGAGAGCGCGCGGAGGAATCCGTAGCGCTTCGCACAGGCAGGCATGCGAGCAATGAGGCGTGCCTCGGATTCCACCAAGCTGGTGCAAGGGAGGCCCTTGAGGACCTCACGTGGGGCATCGAGACTAAAGTCAACCGTCACCCCACAAGTCGCACCCGCGAGCAGGGCCAGCAGAAGCTGCTCATCGCTGACGCTTTGATCGGCACGGAAAATAACGCCTTTGGCAGGAACGTAGCGGAAGTGATTGTTCTCACCTAGCAGTCCCGATGGATCATGCTCGACTGAAAATTCCTCATTCCACCACTTGGCGTAGCTGCCTGCGGCGGCTCGTAGGGTATCTTCACTTTCAGGGAGCGCATTGACGAGGTCTTCGACTAGCGATTGCATCTTGGCATTGCCCGTTCCTTTCGCTTGGGGCAGCGATTCTTGAGACCATTTGCCCAACATCGCCACGTAGTTAGGACCACCTGCCTTGGAGCCTGGCCCGAAGCATGATCGCTTCCAGCCACCGAAGGGCTGACGACGAACAATCGCTCCGGTGATCGGACGGTTGATGTAAGCATTACCAACTTCAACCGTTTCGCGCCATTCCGCGATCTCCAGAGGGTCCAACGAGTGGATTCCACCAGTGAGACCAAATTCGGAGTCGTTCTGGATAGCGATCGCGTGCTCAAGGTTACGCGCACGGACCAAGCCAAGAACCGGCCCGAAACACTCGGTGCGACGGAACCAGCTGTCAGCGCGGACGCCGAGACGAATGCCCGGGGTCCAGAGACATGGGTTACCATCGACCATCTGCGGTTCGAGCAACCATTCTTCACCCTCATCGAGCTCGGTCAGCCCGCGAAGCAGGTCTTCGCCCGGATTACGGATCACTGGAGTGACGATGGATGACGGATCGCTTGAAGGCCCGACTTTGAGCGAAGCGGCCGCATCTTTGAGCTGACGCAGGAAATTCGGATCATCGTAAACGGCACTCTCGAGGATCGCCAATGAGGCGGCGGAGCATTTCTGTCCAGCGTGCGCGAAGGCACTGTAGACGAGGTCTTTAATGGCCAAATCCGGATCGGCTGAAGCCGTGATGATCAGGCTGTTCTTGCCCGATGTCTCAGCGTAGAGACGGAGGTTAGGCTTCCAACCGAGGAACATGCGCCCGGTTTCGTAGGCACCCGTCAGGATGACCGCCCCTACGCGGTCATCAGTCACCAGTGAGCGGCCAATGTGGTTATCAGGGCAAGCGACGAATTGCAGCACGTCCTTCGGAATACCTGCGTCCCACAGATGATTAACCATGGTCCAAGCCGTCAAGACCGCTTCAGGCGCAGGCTTGAGAATGACAGTGTTACCCGCCATCAGAGCAGCAAGGATACCGCCGCAAGGTATGGCGTAAGGGAAGTTCCACGGTGGGGTAATTACCACGACACCGAGCGCCTTGAAGGAGCTGCCATCGAACATGCCATCCCAGTTGAGCGACTCCGCGTAGTAGTTAGCAAAGTCAATGGCCTCGGAAACTTCAGCATCGCCCTGAGGGATCGCCTTTCCAGCCTCTCGCACCATCACGGCAATGGATTCACCACGACGGTTGGCCATCTCAGCGGCAGCTTGCTTGAGAAATTCAGCACGAGCATCCGGCCCGAGCGCCTCCCAGGCAGGCTGAACATCGACCGCTGTCTGCAACGCTTGGTTCACCTGAGCTTCGTCAGCTTGCTCGTAGCGGTAGATCTCGTCGTAGTTGGTAGAAGGATCGTTGCCGATGCCTTGTGCCTCACCGCCTTTCTGTTCGCCACCTGCGATGACGAGAGGAATGTCAGGGATCTCGGAAGTGAGGACGGGAGCGACTTTCGAGCGAACCCAATCAACGTTGTGGCGAAGTGACCAATCGGTATCGGCCTCGTTCTCGAAGCTGGAGTCGTATTTTACCTCGGCCAACTCACTGGCGCGGTCCTGGGTGCGGTTAGGCACGGTTGAGACCAGGTCCTGACGCTGCATCGCGTTGGTGAAGCGATCACGCTGCCCATTCCACTCCGGCGAACCGGGGCTCATGGAGAACAGGTCGTGCAGGAAATTCTCCTCGTGAGTGTTTTCGTCGAGTCGTCGAACCAAATAGGCAATCGCACTGTGGAAGTCTTCTTCCTTTACCACTGGAGCATAGAGCAGGAGCCCCTTGGCCGCCTCACGGACCGAGCGTGCTTGGTGATTTGCCATGCCCTCGAGCATTTCGAATTCGATAAAGTCGACCACCTCCTTGCTCTCACGGAGCAACAACGCATGGGCAATGTCGAAAAGGTTGTGCGAGGCAACCCCGATCGCGACGACTTTGGCATTCTCTGGCTCGCAACCGTAGGTCACCATCCGCTTGAAGTTGGCATCGACGTCGTCCTTGGTGAAATACGGGGCCTGCGTCCAGTCGTGGATCGATGCCTCGACTCGTTCCATGGCTAGGTTAGCACCCTTGACGATACGAATTTTGATCGTCTCACCACCAGCAGCGACGCGCTTGCGTGCCCACTCGGTCAGGTCTTTTTGCACTTCGAAGGAATCCGGCAGATAAGCCTGCAAAACGATGCCAGCACGCATTTTGAGGAATTCCGGCTCCATCAAGGTCGCTTTGAAGGATTCGCAGGTCAGGTGAAGGTCACGGTATTCCTCCATGTCCAAGTTAACGAATTTTGGTGCCTTAGTTCCGTCTTCGCGGACGAATTCATGCTTCATCGCGGTGCGATAAAGGCGGCGCAGGCGCTCTTGAATCTCCTTAACTGTCTGATCATAGGCAACCAGATTGATCTGGGAGAAGATCGCTGAGATCTTCACTGAGATGTATTCGCATTCCGGGCTCTCCAGGCGCTCGATCACCTGCTGCAAGCGATGCTCGGCCTCGCCCTCGCCAAGGATGGCCTCGCCGAGCTGGTTGATGTTCATGCGCGTGCCTTCTTTCCGACGCTTGGCCAGGTGAGGCTTGAGTTGGCTGTCTTCGCTGGGAAGGATGACCTTGTCACTCTCAGCCCGCATCTTTGAGGTTACCGCTGGCATGACAATCTCAGGTGCCACGGTCGATGCCGCACCGCCGACACGCATCGCGATGCGCTCGTGAACCGGGAGGTAGATCGGAACGCCATAATCATCGATCAAGCGACGGAAAACAGCAGCCGAACGAGCCTCGTCTTTGGGGCGGAAAACCTGATCCGCCATAGTCAGGGTAAGCGCCTTACCCGCCGGATCCTTCATCATGCGCGAGAGCTTCCACGCCTGGTAGCGCTCGGAAACGCTCAAGCGATCAGATGCATCCTCCAAGATCATTCCCGCCAACTTCACTGACTTCTCCGTCAGCTCCTCACGCGAAAGGCTTTGCCCACGCACCGACGAGATCATTTTTGAAATACCGTTCTTAGACATACCCAGCACTTTATCAGACCGTGATAGGCAAAAACGGACACCTCCCCCGTTCATTTTTGCCAAATTCGCCCATTACCCCCGCGACAAAATGTCGGGACACTCTGTCCGAAAAGCGACATTTTGCTCCACTCTTCTGTTATGATAGAAAACTAAAACACCTAATAAATAAATCGCTAAGCCCTAACAACAAGCAACTAATAACAGATAAGGAGTTTTTGGCACACAAGATGCGTCTAGGACAACATCACAACAAACAACCAAATAAAAATACCATGAACCGACTCAACCAATCACCCTTCCGACTTTTTGGAAATCTTGATCGTTTTTTAACCAATGCCCTCCAGCCCTCGCTGGAATCAGCTCATCCGCACCGAGTTTATCGCAGTGATGATGCCGTCAGGATCGAGCTCGATCTGCCGGGTATTAGTCGCGAAGACCTCAAAATTAGCCGCGAGGGCCGCTCCCTAAAAGTCTCCGCCAAGCACGACAACGAAGAGAGCTTCAATCGCGAATTCAAGCTCAGCACCGACTTTGACCTTAATGCAATCAGCGCCAAGCACACCGACGGCGTCCTGCGCATCGACCTGCCAAAAACTCAGGCCGATGATCTCGCCACCCAAGACATCGAAATCAACTAAATCGAAAAACCACCCAAACCCAAAAAAAATCAACATCATGAAACAAGAAATCACCACCCAAGATAACAACCAGAAAGACGCATCCACCGAAGTCGCAAAGACTCCCGTCGAGCCCACTCAAGAGCAATGCAGCTCCACCGAGTGCCGCCCACGTCACCGCGTCGCCCCCGTCTGGAGCGCCAGCCGCAAGGACGATGCCTATGAGCTGAAAGTCGAGCTCCCAGGGGTCAGCAAAGACCAGGTTAAGCTCCGACAAGAGAAACAAATTCTCAGCCTCGAAGCCGACCGCGAAGCCCCCGACGATTCGTTGGAACTCGTTGCTGGTAGCGCTCCAAGCGAAGGCTACGAGCTCAAAGTCAAACTTCCGAATGAAATCGATCCAAAAAAACTTCAAGGAAGTTTGAACAACGGAGTGCTTAGCGTGGTCTTACCTGTAAGATCAGATGAACTCCCGCGTGAGATTCCACTGAACTGACCATTTTTTCATAGTTAGGTAGGGGAGACGTCCCGAAGCCCGAGTGGGTTTCGGGGCGTCTTTTTTTTGCAAAATCGCACCCGCCCCCCCAAAGACTCTAAACCGTGGCACACCAACGGCCCACCTATGGAGCAGGCTTTTTCAAAGCCTCAAGCAGAGCATCATGCCCCCTACTCAAGTCTCCTTATCTTCCTCAAAGAATACAATTTCCCCCGCGGCACCCCATCAAGCGTCCTAGCCCCCGTCTTCCGCTTCACCCCAAAGTGCTCTCGATTCTCCAAGAACACCTCCTCCACAAAACCCTTCTCGCCAAAGGCAAGCCCACGAGTCAA
>CAXIBU010000017.1:0-22940 GCA_964021555.1 uncultured Verrucomicrobiales bacterium
CTAAATGGGACCACGAGGGTGGATGCCGCATTTGCAAATGACGCTGTAGCGCCAATAGCAAGAAGGGTAGCGAGTTTTTTCATGAGTTTTTATGGTGTAAGTCATTGGGGGATTTCTCAATGACCACGCAGATTTAACTTGCGAAGAGAAGAAAGGAAAGCTCTTTTTTCGAAAAATCGCTCTTACAGGTCATCAGCCTGATAATTTTCAATTGCTCGGCCATCAGGTAGACTCCAAGTATAGGAGATCACGTCAATCAATTCCAACTGACGCCGACTCAACTCTTCTGCCCCGGAGGCTTTGAGACGTAAGATCATAGCGACCTTACCACTGTCTCCAACGAGCATTCTTCTCAATCTCTCTTCTACCATTCCTCCCTTTTTGGCGTAGACCCAATAAAACTCCTCAAAATCTGGATGGCTGATCCGATAAGCTACCCACAGTTTCTCATCGCCAAATCGGAAGTTATGGTAATTGAGATTCGGTCCAAACTCAATAATCAGCCTAGCCACAACCCCCTCATCAGAGAGGGATCTTTGGAGCACTTCAGCTTCACTTCCAATATTTTCTCCACTGAATGTTCCCCAATCGATCAGACCAGAGTCCAACGAGATACTGAGCTCTTGAATGCCTCCAGAGGGGGATTTCACCAAAGCTCTGAGCGCTTTCCTACCCGACTCTTGAATTTCAGAACTAACGATACGTCCACCGATCCACGGGCGGCTTCTACAATACTTGGTAATCCTCCCCCGGAGTTCCTCGCCATTTTCGATCAAAGGAACGATCTCATCAATTTTCCGCGCACTAAGCATTGCGTCCATTGTCTGCCTTGCTCGGCGTAGCAATTCAGATCTATCTTCGATTACCGCATCTGGAACTCTATTTAGTTCTTCTGATGAATTTTCACCGAGTCCCTGTAATGTCTCCGACACATCAGAAGCTCCCTTACTAGAAGAAGATTTCAGCTTTTGGAAAGCTTTGAGCCCGCCATAGGACACAACGCCGATCGCAATCACGGCGATAAAGAAAACCAGCAGGCGCTGCAGCTGATCCGAAGTGTTGTTAGCTTTCCATCTCACGCTGAGACACTAGAAAATTTCTAAGCTCGGTCAAGCTTCGCCTCGTCTGGCACCTCCCGCGCCTGAAGAAAACCGATCTTAATGCACCCCTGCACATTGCACGCGATTCCTGTGTCTGGCTCTCAGAGCTCTGGGCAATTCCAGCCCTCACTCAAACTCCAGAGAGTATCGTGGCAGTTTGGAGTCCACCTCCTGGCTCCAGGCATCAATTCCGCCTGTGATCCCGAAACAATTCTTCATGTCGTGCCCCCGTAACCAGGCGACTTTATCCAGCACATGCTGGCCGCGGTGGTCGCAGATCAAGACGGTTTGCTCTCGGTCGGCTTGAGCCATTAGAGACTGCTCGGTGAATTGATCGAGAAATTCAGCCCCTGCGATCTTGACGGCATCAAACTCCTCACGAGTCCGGATGTCATAGAGAGCAGCGCCGGACTCGATAAGGGCCTTGGCCTGCTGGGGAGAAACCAGCATTTCGCGATCGTTTCGGTCGCTCTCGAGGAGCACTTGCATGACTTCATCACAATCAATCTCATTGCGCTGGCAAAGTTCAGCCAAGCTTTCGTCATCGCTATAGGCGCAACTGGAGCACCCTCCGATGTGATACGCTGCAAACAGGGCGCGCTTCCCCCCGGGCAGTGCGTTCATCAATTCTCGCATGCTCTGGTCAGGACGAATTTGCACTTCTGGCGCTTCCATACGGGACCTTAGCCACAACTCACGAAAATTTCCACTGTTTCAGATCGGCAATCTATGGAATGAATGCAGCCCGATGAGCGATTCCTCCCGCGAGCCAAAAATCTACCTTCTTCCGAACCTGATGACTGCAGGCAACCTTGCCTGTGGATTCTTTGCGGTGCTGACTATCTTCCGTGGGATCCACGAAGGTGGGCTGGGCTCCGATTACGACTTCATGACCGCGACCAGCTACTATGAACGTGCGATTCTTCTGATCTTCGGCTCCTGCATTTTTGATCTCCTCGACGGGCGTCTCGCTCGACTTGGCGGACAGGATTCCCCATTCGGTCGCGAATTCGATTCGATTGCCGATATTATCAGCTTCGGCATGGCTCCGGCTCTCCTCGTCTCGCGCGCGGTTCTTTTTGACCTCGATGCAAATTGGGAGTGGGTAGGCTGGGCCATCGCTTTTGCCTACCTACTATGCGGTGCCGTGCGACTCGCCCGTTTCAATTGTGTCGCGGCGCTGCCGCCACGACCTGACGACCATCACGACTTTTCCGGAATCCCCATTCCGATGGCCGCCGGATTTATCGCCTCCCTGACATTCTTGATGATCCGCATCTATGGGAGTGGCAAGGAGCTCGGAAACTGGAAATTCGTTCTCGCTGCCGTGATGCTGGGGCTGGCCCTACTGATGATCAGCCACATTCGCTATCCCTCGTTCAAGAAAGTCGACTGGAAGACTCGCGCCAACATGCCGATCCTAGTCGGGGTCACGCTGATAATAGCA
Organism: uncultured Verrucomicrobiales bacterium; assembly: GCA_964021555.1. Classification (GTDB taxonomy): domain Bacteria; phylum Verrucomicrobiota; class Verrucomicrobiia; order Verrucomicrobiales; family Akkermansiaceae; genus CAXIBU01. Next base: position 2,548 of record CAXIBU010000017.1, read on the forward strand.
GCTACCGTGCGCTTCCCTTGGTTGATGCCAGCGGTGCTCTTCACCTGCTACCTGCTCTACGGCTTCATCCGCCCCATGCTTGGCAAGAGGCTTCAACACGATCTTGAAGAAGGCTTTATCCACAACGACGAAGAGGAGAACTAAAAACTTCATTTGCTGCCATGAACCGAATCGATACCCACCAGCACCTCATCTATCCCGACCAGCTCAGCTACGACTGGTTAGCCGAAGTGCCCGCCCTTCAAGCTGATGAATTCCGGCTCGAGCACTACCACGAGGCAGCGAAGGACTGTGGAATCACCAGCTCGGTCTTCATGGAAGTCGATGTCGCCGCGGAGCACCAACCTCGTGAGGCACGTTTGATCAACAAGCTGGCGGCAGAGCCAAATTCCGGCATCTTGGGGATCGTGGCGAGCTGCCGTCCCGAGGTGACCGAATTTGCCAGCTATCTCGATCTGATTGAAACCCCTCTCCTCAAAGGGCTTCGCAGGGTGCTTCACGTGGCCCCCGACGATGTCTCGGAGGGAGAACTCTTCCGCAGTAATGTCCGCCTGCTCGGCGAGCGCAATCTCAGCTTTGACCTATGTCTTAGGGCGGACCAGCTCACTCTCGGCACCTCACTCATTCAAGCTTGCCCCGACACACAATTCATCCTCGATCACTGCGGAAATCCCGACCTAACCGGCAGCGACCTGACCCAATGGAAGAACGACCTGAGCGACCTCGCTCAGCATGACAACGTGGTCTGCAAAATTTCAGGAATTCCCGTCAACTGCCCGGAAGGCGGCCCGACCGCTGAGGCTATCCGCCCCGCTGTCGAAACCGTCATCGAGTTATTCGGCTGGGATCGTGTGCTATTTGGTGGTGACTGGCCGGTCTGCACGCTCAACGGCACCTTGAAGCAATGGGTCGATTCCCTCGATGAAGTCCTCAGGCACGAGGACGAGAACAAGCTCAACAAGCTGTTCTCGGAAAATGCCCAGCGAATTTACCGCTTATAGTGCCCTAGCCGCGGGCCTGCAGTGCATTCAGCATTTCACCCGAGGTCCCCTGCGGCACTACGGTCAGATTACCTTCGGAATCACAAATTCGCTGCACCTCGAGAATTTCCATCAGGGCGTCAAGCACCTGGCGATCAGCAGAGATTGAGTTCATCGTTGCCCCCACAATCCGTGGTCGCATCGATGCCGCCCTCGCAAATTCCATCGCCGCCTTCTTATCGGCAGCGCTCTTGATCACATCGACTTGATTCGCGCCCGCCTGACGGATGGCTGAAGTCACTTGCAAGAGCCTATTCCCGACCTTCTGCTCAATTTGCTTGATCATCAGGTCATCACGAAAATGCACCTTCCGAATGTAGATCGAGCCCAGTGAATAGCCCCAGCTCTGAGAGCGCGGCGTCACCTCTTCCCGCACGCTGCGAGACATGAAGTGGCGATTTTCCAAAAGCTCATCCAAGGGCATGTTCGAAAGACATCGCACCGTCGCGCTCGAGACATTCGCCCGCAGCGACCCTCTCGGATCGTTGTTTTTGAACAGGTAGTCGGATGGATTGGTAATCTTCATCTCATACCAGACCCCGATCCCCATTGGCGTGCCCTCTTCCGAGTTCACCGCCTGGCTTCGAAGGTATTCTTGATCCAAACGAATGTCCACCGAGTGAACCTTGCCAAAATACGGGATCAACAGTGCATGCGGCCCGACTTTGGTCACCAACAAGTGCAGCCCTGGCTCGTCGATTGTCTTAATCACCTTCCCAAAAAGGACGAAGACCTTGCACTCGCCCTCTTTAATCACGGTGTAAAGTCCGAGATTCGTCGCCGCATGATATCCGATCAAGCCGATAAACGCGACGCCAACCAGCCCAACTAATAGTCCAAAGAAAAACATAATCAGGCCTCCTTTCTCTCTTGAATGATGGTTTTCGCCTTCGACACCAAGTCGAGACGCACATTTCGCAGATACCCCTCCAACGCATCCGAGCCACTATTGGAAAGCTCTTTCAGCTCATCGGCGAGCTGACTCAAGGGCTCGACCTCGGCCTCCGCTCGCATCGTTTCAATCTCCACCGCTCGCTTCGATTGCTCAATCTTCTGATCCGCCATCGCATGAGCCACCGAAAGATCAGCTGAAACTTCATTGTGGGCCGTATTGATCGCCGCCAGCGCGCTCTCGATTTCATTTGGCGGATCGATGCCCGTAATCAGCGAAGCATCAAAGATGATCCCATATCGCGCACCAGAGGAAAGGCACTCCTGCTCCATCTGATCATTCAGCGAATTCAAATTCTTACGCAGATCATTGATCGAAATGCCTTCGATCCCAATCCCCTCGCCTCCGTCTACGCCGTCGATATCCAAACTCATCTTGGGTGCCTCGAAATTCGCGATCCGCTCCCGCAGCACCGAGATGAAGTAGCCCATCAGGTGAGCCTCCGGATTTTTCACCCCGAAAAGATAGGCGTATAAATTCTCCTCACATACCCGGAACCGCAGTTGCCCCGTGATCTGAATATTGAGTTGATCCTTAGTCACTGCATCCAACAAAGTCCCGCCCTCATTCACATTCAGATCCTCCGGATCATAGGCAATATTGACCGTGCGAATCGCCACGTTCACCTTGTGCACTTTCTGCCAAGGACGCTTGAAATACGGACCGCCCGGCCCAATCACCTTCAACTTCGGGTAGCTATAGCGCTCCTTATGCTCAGGATCGAGATGATCCGCAGCAGGACTATCCGAAGTCATCTGATTGCCCAGTCGCAGCGCCTTGCCGAAACTAGTGATCACCGCCCGTTCATTCTGCTCCACGGTATAGATTCCACCAAGAAAGGCCCAGACTGCGAATAAAATCCCAGCCCCAACCACAAATCCAAATATCCATTCCAAGCTCATAGGGTGCCAGAGCTTTATCCAGAACTAGCCGAAAGATCGATGAGAATCTCTCAATCCATGAACTAATCGTCAAGGCTACGGCTAATGTGCTGATAATCTCAGAATCAATTGTCATGGATGACCTATCCAGATTCTACTAGATCGCATGAAAATCGGCATCTGGAACATCGACCACCCTGAAACCCAGTCTCGGTCCAAGCGCAAAGAACTACGTTTTTCGGGAGTCGCGCGGTATTTGGCAGCGGCCGACTGCGATCTGCTCATCATCACGGAAGCAAATGCGGCCCTGCGACTGCCTGGGTATTACAGTCAATTCAGCGCCCCAAGCCCCTTCATCGCGAAAAGCCGATTCTACGAGAACCCCAATGTCTACCATCAAGTCGGCATTTACTCGAAACTCCCTATTCAGGCCAAAAACATCGCAGAACCGATCAATGGACTGCTCTGCGAGATCAAAGGCGGAGGCAAGCTGAAGCAGGTCTATGGAAACGTGATCACGATCAAAGATCAATGGAGCAAAACCAGCACCAAGACCTACACCGATCGCCTCGATGAGCAAATTCAGGCAATTCGGAATTTGCCGCCCCACGGGACCCTAGTAGGTGGCGACTTCAACCTTCGTCTTGGCTGGAAACAAAAGCGCCCTGCTCACCGCAGATTTCAAGAGGAACTAAACGATTCGAATTGGGCCTGGCCTACCGAACAGCGAGACGACTCGGTTCAGCATGTGCTCCACACCAAGGAATTCACGGCGAAGCTTTCCATCGACTTCGATGTGAAATATCAGAAGGGAAATAACTCCGGCTTATCCGACCATCCCTTTTTCGGCCTGGAACTAGATTGAGAACTCTAGAGCATCTCTGGAAAAAATGGTGCGCGATGCAGGATTTGAACCTGCGACATCATGCGTGTGAAGCATGCGCTCTACCCCTGAGCTAATCGCGCGTTATTGTCATTGCGGCTGGAGACGGTGCAACGACGGAGTGCCGTTTGACAAGGAAATGTTTGACCGACTTTTGCTCCGCTCATCCAATCTGCGTAGGCACCCGTGCGTATCATTGCGCATTGCCTCAAAACCGGAATTCGTGCATATTTTTTTCAGTTGAGGGTGACCTAAGGAATCCCCTCAATGTTTCATAAGTTTTGCAGGGTAGTTCCTGCATCACACAAGGGGGTAGGGCCCCGCCGATTCTCAGGAGTCGGCGGGGTCTTTTTTTTCCCTCACCCTCCGCCTTTACGTTACTCACAGGTCCTCGGAAGAGCGATTTTGCCCGTCCGCGAGAGGTCATCCACGTCAAAGTCTTCCATCAGCGAGAGGAAGCGGTCGATTTTGCGTTCATTGCCAGTGATCTCAATGGTCAACACATCAATGGCGACATCGACGACTTTGGCACGGAACAGCTGGCAGATATCAATGATGTCGCTGCGGCTCTGTGAATCCACCTTCACTCGCAGCAGGACCAGTTCACGGTAAACGTTCTCGCCTTCGCGGAAGTCGATGACGTCAACGACGTTGATCAGGCGGTCGAGCTCTTTGATGATCTGATCCAGGACCTGGTCCTTTTCTCTCACGACGATAGTCATGCGGGACATGCTCGGATCATGGCTCGGGGCCACGTTCAGCGTGTGGATATTGTAGCCGCGACCACTGAATAGTCCGGCGATTCGAGCGAGGGTGCCGAATTTGTTTTCAACAAGAACTGAGATGGTGTGACGTTTCATCGGTGGGAGCGGAGCTTCAACGGCTGCCATTCGAGGGTCAAGCAAATGTCACGGGATGACGCAGGCGGGCTCGGCAGATCACTCCACGATCACAGCCCGAATAGCTTGCCGATACCTGAGAGCAGGCTGTGCCAGATCCCCTCCTGTTTACCAGCCTTTCGATCTTGCTCGCTGAGGATCTGCTGCACGGCGACGGTGCCTTCTCCGCTAAAAAAGTCGTCGAACAGCGGGTTCTGACCACTGATGTAGCCAGCGAAGGCCGTCTCGGCGCGTCGGCTTCCGTAACTGAGCCCCGGTTGAAAGGCGACGGTCATGTCTTGGTTCACCCGCTTGCCCGAGTTCGCTCCGGCTCTGACCCGTTCGGGCTTGAGTCCGCGGCCCGCGGCGAAAATCAATCGACACTCCCCTTCGATAAGAAAAAAGCGAAACTGCAAGGTCATCCACGATTGCAGGGCAAAAATTCGCCATCGAGTTTGGATCTTCGGCGGATTTTTGCCTCGGAAGGTCACGCCCGCCAGGTAGCTGGGGCGGAAGCACAGGCTCTCGCCCTCTTTCAAATGCACCCACGCCACCTCTCTCAGGCCGTCGGCCATGTCTGAAATGGTCACACTTCGATTATCCGGCACCGTTCCTTGGTGCTCGAGCCGTGTCAGCAGGTATTGGTTCGCCCCCAAGCTGGTCAGCGGGTAGCGCCATGACCAGAGCCATCTCGTGGTGATCCCCAAGGGCTCGTCAGAAGATTGTAGGAAGCGAGTGCGGATCAGCGCGACTTCACCAGCCTCGAGTTCGAGCTCGTGAGCAGGTGCGCTTTCGCTCCACTTCATTGGCTGGGCTGGCTCGCCGAGATCCTCCTCAGCCTCCACTAGCTGGATCGGCACTGCCTTTTGCGCCCAAGGCGCCCAAGCGTAGTAGAGAACCATGCGCCAGAAGATCGGACCAATGAGAATCCCTACGAAGATGATTGAGACCGGCACAATGACTGCCGAAAAGGCGCTGGCGACCCGCGTTTTCACCTCGCCCCGCCAGACGCTGAGCTCTTTGATGGATCGTTTCGCGTCTTCGACCTCAGCCTCGTGCTGCTCCAGTAGGACTGCGGCCGGATCTTCGGCGCGAAGCACCTCTTGGACGGCGCTTAGGTTTTGCTGAAATTCGCGCTGCCTGCGCTCGGCCTCCGCCTTTTCAGCGTAGATCCTAGCCTTCTCGCGCTCGTATTCGTCGCTCCCTCCAGTGAAGAAGGCCTTGAGATAGGCCCATTTCTCATCGAGCTCGCTGATCGCCTTCTGTTTTTCGTCGATCTTGCGCTTCTCCTCGGAAATCCGCGCTTGAATCGCATCGGTCTGATCGATCAGGCTCCGATGACGCTCCGCAATCTCGGCACGGATCGTTTCCGCATTTTCCTCCGCCCGGACCAAACGCTCTTCATAGTGCCCTTCGACCCACTCGACCGCTTGATAAGCAATCACCAAGCCTACCGCAACGACCAACAGAACGACAAACAATGCCGCCTTGCTGAAGACGTAGCGCCCGAGCTTGCTGAGAATCATCCACATAATAAAGACCTACAGGTCATCACCAGATACGGCCAGATCAATGCAGATGTTTCGCCTCCGGTCAAAAGTCAGGCTTGAGAGCCGCGCAGACGCGCCACCGAATACTCGGGGTCATCCGGCAAGATCTCGATCTCAACCAGCGGGTTGGCGCGCTCGAGCATGCGCCGGCAATCGGGCGATAAGTGGCGCACTCGCAACTTCTTACCAGCGGCGCGGTAGCGTCCGCCGAGCGCATTAATGGCCTCGATGCCTGAAAGGTCACAAACCCGCGCTTTTTCAAAGTCGAGCACGACCTCTTGAACGTCGCTTTTCGCCTGAAATTCCTCGAGCATGTCTGCGACGGACCCAAAGTAGATCAGCCCCTCGATCGCGTAGACTTTCTCATTTTCATCCTCCCGCACCACTTCAACTTGAACGTGCTGCGAACTCTTGAAGGCAAACACAAGAGCGGAAACGATCAGGCCAACCCCCACAGCAAGGGCCAGGTTGTGCATGAATACCGTCACCAAAGTCACCACGAGTATCACCAAGATATCCGTCTTGGGAACGGTGCCGACAGTCTTGAAAGTCGACCATTCGAAGGTGCTGATCACGATCATGAACATGACCCCGACCAGCGCTGCGATGGGGATTTTCATGATCAATTCACTGCCGAAAAGAATCAGAACCAGAAGCGTGAGAGCACCGACAATGCCCGAAGTGCGCCCGCGCCCGCCGGATTTCATGTTGATCAAGGACTGCCCAATCGTCGCACAACCGCCCATGCCGCCGAAAAGGCCGGAGGCGATATTGGCCGCCCCCTGAGCAAGACACTCGCGATTGCCCTGACCACGGGTATCGGTGATCTCGTCAATGAGCTGAAGGGTGAGGAGCGATTCAATCAGACCGACCAAGGCAATGGTCAGCGAGATCGGCAAAATCGCCTTGTAAAATTCAAGACTGCCCCACGGAATCCCCTCCATGCTGGCAATCGATGGGAAGGAATTCTGAATTTCAGAGCTACCCGTCAGCACCTCAAGCACATCGGAAATCGTCCGCGAACTATCGATAAAGAAGGTCGTAATCAGCCCGACAATAATGATCGCGATCAGAGATGGAGGAACGGCTTTGGTCAACTTGGGCAACAGCACAATAATCGCCATCGTCAGCGCGATCAGACCGAACATCAGAGCGATCTCCCCGCCGGGCATGTAATCCAACATGCGCTGACCATTCTCGTCCAAGCCGACGAAATCTTTAAAAAATGTCCTCTGACCCAGCAAAATCACAATCGCCAGACCATTGACAAAGCCCATCATCACCGGGTGCGGCACCAGCCGGATAAAGCGCCCCATCTTCAAGAGGCCAATCGTAATCTGGATCACCCCCGCAAACAACAGCGCGGCAAGCAGGTATTCCATTCCCATGCCTCCCTGAGAATTTCCAAGCGTCACCGCTTGCGCCGCCACGATCGCAATCGCACCAGTCGCTCCGCAAATCATCCCCGGGCGCCCGCCAAAGGCTGCCGTGATGAACCCCACGAAGACCGCCGACCAGAGCCCGACCATGGGACCGACGCCAGCAATGAATGAAAAGGCAATCGCCTCAGGAACCAGAACGAGAGCTACGGTCAATCCGGCGAGAATATCGTCCTTATAATTGCCGTGTTTTTTTTGAAATAAGCCAAACACGCCCTCGCCTAGGCACTGACTGTCTGATGGTCAAGGATTTCGTGGGAATCCTTAGAGTGCTTCGTGAGGAGGACATCTCTCCCAATCTCAAAGCAAACTTACCAAAGAAGAAGCCTTCACGCGATCTCTGAAAACTTCTGGGATAGGCCTCCAATCCACCGAAATGGTCCCCCATGTTTCTTTCAGATAAGGGAATCATGCCCCGTTCCTCGCTGTGCATGCCCTAGTCATCAACTGCGCAAAATTCGCGCACTCGCGCAAAAAATGCGCGGTTTTGAACAAGAGGCGCAGAGCACAAGGGGTAGGACTCTGATTCACTAGGAGACGGTCAACCCCGTAACTCACTACTCATGGACGTTCTCGCCATCACCATCCTCGTCAGTTCCTGCCTCGCTGGGATCTTTATCATTTGCTTCTTCGCCGAGCTCAAGCGCCCCGGCCGTTACAGCTCGGACCACGACTCCCTCCTCCCCTTCGACGACGAGTAGACCTAAGCCTGACCGATTTCCTTTTTACAAAATCACCTTTCCCTAACTTCCATGAGCGATACCACCACCTCATCCGACCAACTCCGTAAAGTCACCGTCAGCTACGATGACGGCACCGTGCGGAACTTCACCATTGCCTCGATTATCTTCGGATTGGTCGGCATGCTCGCCGGCCTCACCGCGGCTTTCCAGCTGAATTTCTGGGAAATGAATGGCAAATTCCTCGAGGCCGTCACCTTCGGAGCCTTCCAAACCGAGGGCGTGGAATACATCACCTTCGGCCGTCTGCGCCCGCTGCATACCAATGCGGCGATTTTCGCTTTCGTTGGCAACATGGCATTCGCCGGCATCTACTACTCGACCCAGCGCCTCTGTAAGACTCGCACCGCATCGAGCTTCCTTTCCAAGTTCCACTTCTGGACTTGGCAGTTGGCCATCGTCGGAGCCGCCATTACCCTCCCGGCAGGCCTCACTCAGGGCAAGGAATACGCTGAGCTGATCTGGCCCATCGATATCCTGGTCGTCGTCTCATGGGTCTCCTTTGGCATCAACTTCTTCTGGACCTTAAAAATCCGCCGCGAGCCCAGCCTCTACGTGGCTCTCTGGTTCTACATCGCGACCATCGTCACCGTCGCCCTGCTCTACGTCGTCAACAACCTCGTGATTCCCGCCGGTCTTCTGATCTCATACCCGGTCTTCGGTGGCGTGCAGGATGCCTTGGTTCAGTGGTGGTATGGGCACAACGCCGTGGCCTTCTTCCTGACTACACCCATCCTCGGCATCATGTATTACTTCCTGCCGAAAGCCGCAGGTCGCCCGGTCTACTCCTACCGTCTGTCCATCATTCACTTCTGGGCACTCGTCTTCATTTACATCTGGGCCGGCCCTCACCACCTGCTCAACACCTCACTGCCCCATTGGCTGCAAATGCTCGGCATGCTGTTCTCACTCATGCTCTGGGCTCCCTCGTGGGGCGGCATGCTCAACGGCCTCCTGACCCTTCGCGGCGCTTGGGATAAACTCCGCACCGACCCGGTCATCAAGTTCTACGCTGCAGCGGTGACTTTCTACGGCATGGCCACCTTCGAAGGCCCCCTGCTAGCGATCCGCAAGATCAACGAGCTCTCCCACTACTCCGACTGGACCATCGGTCACGTCCACAGCGGCACCCTCGGCTGGAACGGCCTCATGGCTTCCGGCATGTTCTACTGGATTGTCCCGAAACTTTGGGCCAAGCGCAAAGACGGCTCGGGAGAAAACAAGCTCTTCTCCACCGGCCTCGCCAACCTGCACTTCTGGTTAGCCCTCGTCGGCATCCTGCTCTACGTCGCAGCCATGTGGGTTTCCGGCATCACCCAAGGCATGATGCTTAACGCCACCAACCAAGGCGGCACCCTGGTGGAATACAGCTTCCTCGAAACACTTGAAGCCATCCGACTCCCCATGCTCCTGCGTGCCATCGGCGGCGGGCTCTATCTCTCCGCCTTTATCCTCGGAATGTATAATCTCTTCCGCACCATCGCTCGTGGCACCGCCACCGAGTCGAGCCAGGAGGTCACCGAGGCCGAGAGCGAAATTCGCGACCGCATGTCACTTGGCAGCGTCTTCAAGTCCGACCCGATCGCATACAGCTTCTGGGGCATCATCCTCCTCATCGGCGGCATCATGCTCCCTCCGGGCTACAACTACATCGCCATGGTCGGCTGTGCAGGTCTCGCTTGGCAGGCCATCTACCTCTTCAACCGCTCCGAGAAAGGCTGGGGCTACTGGTATGACCGCCTCCTTGAGAACTACATGCCCTTCACCATCCTGACCTTCGTTGCGGTGGCAATGGGTGGGGTCGTGCAGATTCTGCCAACCCTCACCTTCAACCACGCCAACAATGTCGAGGGCCGACGCCAGATTCCTTACACGCCCTTGGAACTCGCAGGGCGCGACATCTACATCGCCGAGGGCTGCTACAATTGCCACTCGCAGATGATCCGCACCACCGTGCCAGACGTCCTGCGCTACGGACCAAATTCGGACACTCAAGGCCACAGCCGCATGGGTGAGTCCATCTACGACCACCCGCACCAATGGGGATCGAAACGCACCGGCCCCGACCTCGCTCGCGAAGGCGGTAATTTGGCCGACGGCTCCGAGACCATGCGCATCGGCCTTCGGGACAACCTCTGGCACCTCAACCACTTCCGCAACCCACGCTCGACCTCACCGGGCTCCAATATGCCGAATTACCACTTCCTTCTCGAGAAGGATACGGATTTCAAACAGATCCCTAAAACTCTGAAAGCCATGGTCCGCCTCGGCGTCCCCTACGAAGCTATGACCGATGCTGAGATCGAGCAATCCGCTCGTGACCAGGCCATCGAGATTGCCGAAAGCCTCGCCAGTGTCGCCGACCTCCCCGAGATCGATCCGGATGCCACCAAATCCGAAACCGAGATCGCCATGGACCTCTCCACCAAGCGCATGATCGCTCTCATTGCTTACATCCAGAAGATCGGCACCTACGAAAATGTTGAAGGCGACATCTTCAAGTCACGCTTCGATCCGGATGCCAATAAGGACTCTCAAGCCGCCGCAAAAACCCCCAACAACTAACCGTCACACCTCATGTTCAAGCATCTTTTATTCGATGAATGGGTCAATACCGTGCCCATGATCACCTTCGGGCTCACGGCCTTTGTCTTTTTCACCATGATGATCCGAGCTTTCGTCATGAGCAAAGACGAGGTCGAGCACATGGCGCAACTCCCCGTCGACGACGAAACCACTACTCCACAAGACTAATGAGCCAAGAAGTCGATCCAACAACCAATCAGGACATCAGCAAGGGACCCGTCCTGCGTCCTCACGTCTACGATGGCATTCAAGAATACGACCAGAAACTGCCCAACTGGTGGCTGTTCACCTTCTACATCACTATCGTGTTCTTCGCCTTTTACTGGCTAATCTACTACGGCACCGATTGGCTCAACTCTGACGAACTCGCATTCCAAGAAGAGATCGAGCAAATTAACGAGAAGAAGGCCGCCGAGCTGAAGGCACTGATGGACAAGCTTGATGATGACGTGCTCTGGCAGATGTCGGAAAATGCGTCGCTCGTCGCCAAAGGAGAAAAGGTCTACCAGAATACCTGCATCTCCTGCCACGGTCCTAACCTTGATGCCAAGGATGCCTTTGGCAACGAACTCTCAGGTCGCTCTCTGATCGATGCTCACTGGGAGCACGGCAGCAAGCCGATGGATCTCTTCGCACTCATCGCTGATGGCACTCCGGAAGGTCACGAGGGCTACAAAGGTGGTAAAATGGCCGCTTGGGAACCAAATATTGGCGGCGAAGCCGTCGCTGAAGTGACCGCTTACCTCATGGCCAAAAGCCCGACTTTGAAGAAGCCAGAAGCTGCCGAGTAAGGCTGGAGGACCCAACGCCCAATGTCCAGCAGCCCAAGCAACAAGCGGCCCAACCTTGATTCGGTCACCACGATCAATCAAGACGGCTCCCGCTTCACCCTTCACCCGGCGGACGTCAAGGGGCGTTTCACGCTGAGTCGTCGGCTTGTTGGCTGGGCAATCTTGGCGGTATTCTTCATCCTCCCTTGGATCAAGATCCCCAGCGGAGATACCTGGCACCCTGCGGTCTTCTTCGATATCGACAAGCTCCGCTACTACTTCTTCGGCCTGCAGATTTCAGTGCAGGACCTTTGGGTCTTCTTCTTCATCATCACGGGCGTCGGTTTTGCCCTTTTTTTCGTCACTGCCCTTCTCGGGCGCGTTTGGTGCGGGTGGACTTGCCCCTACACCCTGCTAAATGAGCATGTCTTCCGCCGTATCGAACGCTTGATCGAGGGGGATGCCCCAGCACGGCGCAAGCTTGATGCCGCGCCGATGAGTTTTGGCAAATTCTTCAAGCGCTCGCTGAAATGGGGCATTTACCTGTTCATCGCCACCGCTGTCTCGCACACCTTTTTCGCCTACTTCCAATCGACCGACCGGATGTCGAATTTCATGAGCACCGGCCCTAGTGAGAACATGACCCTGTTTCTCATGGTCTGGAGCTTGACCGGCATCCTGCTGTTCTCGTTCGGCTGGTTCCGCGAGCAATTCTGTATCGTGATGTGCCCCTACGGCCGACTCCAATCGGCCATGACTGATGATGATTCCGTCATCGTCGGCTACGACGAGCATCGTGGCGAGCCGCGCGGCAAGGCCAAGGACCCCAATGCGGGAGATTGCATCAACTGCAAGCGCTGCGTCCAAGTCTGCCCGACGGGCATTGATATCCGCAATGGTCTGCAACTGGAATGCATCGGCTGCGCCGCTTGTATCGATGCCTGCGACGACATCATGACCAAGCTCAAGCGACCCAAGGGCTTGATCCGGTATGACTCCTACAACGGCCTCGAGCGCAACAAACGTCGCTGGCTCCGGCCTCGGATTTTCATCTACGCTATTCTCGGCTTGATCGGACTAGTCGCCTTTGGCATCGCTTTTAAAACCCAGGCTCGCTCGTTCAACGCTCAGGTGACACGTGTTCAGGGCAGCCCATACGCCATCGGTGAAAATTCGATCCGTAACCTCGCACAACTACGCCTCGTCAATAAGCGCAGTAATGAGGTCAGCTTCAGCGTCACACTTATCGATCCGCCCGAAGGTCTCAATTTGCTGATCTCCGAGGAATCCTTGACCCTCAGTTCCGAGCAGGAAGAGGTCCTGCGCTTCACCCTGGTTCAAGATGCCGAGCACTGGAAAGGCCCCTTCGAGATAACCATCGAAGTCCGCTCGCTTGAGGACGACAATACGATGCTGAAGAAATTCGAATTTCTCGGACCAAGTCGCTCCTTCTTCAAGCGCCGCGCTAAGAAAGAGGCTCCAGCCGAAAAAGCCGCAGCTGAGAAAGAAACCCCTGACACTGAATGAACCATGACCACTGAAAATTCAGAGAAAAAGAAGCCAGGCCCATGGCCATTGATCCTTCTGGTTCTGCTAGCCTTCGGGCTGAGCCTCGGGGCGTGGGTCGTTTTCTACATTGTCGCTGACCAAACTCCCATCGAACACGTCGAACGCAACCCACCCGCCAAATGATTGAGATCACCACGACCTGGGCAGCCATCGGTGCGGGAGCACTGACCTCGTTCCACTGTGTCGGGATGTGCGGACCACTTGCCTGCTCCGCTTGTATCAAAAATACGGGCGGCAGTGGCGAAGCCGCTATGGCGCTCTACCACGGCGGGCGCACCATCGCCTACACCTCGATCGGGCTTCTCTGCGGAGCACTCGGTGCCCAGCCACTCGCCTGGTTCTTTGATTCTCCTGCGGTGCTCCTCCCGTGGGTGCTCGTCGCCCTGTTCTTGGCCGTCGGCTTTGGATGGAAAGTCAAAATGCCCACCAGCCTCGGCCACAAGATCGGCTGGTTCAAGTTGCGCCAGAAGATCACAGGGCTCGGCGCACGCAAGGGTGCCCTGGCTCTCGGCCTCGCCACGCCTTTTCTCCCTTGCGGCCCACTCTACCTGTTTTTCGGCGTTTGCTTGGTCTCGGGCTCCGCCTGGGCTGGCGCTGAGTTTGCCTTTGGCTTCGCCATGGGGACTATTCCCCTCCTGTTAGCCACTCAGATCGGTTACGGCAAATTGCGCCACCTCATCTCCGGTCAATGGATGGGCCGAGTGCAGCGCATCACCGCCATCAGCGCCGCCCTGATGATCGCCTTCCGCTTGATTGGCACCGTTCCCAGCCTGGTCGAGCCCGCTGCCGCATCGACCCCCGCCGAAGGTAACTTGGAATCAACTCCCGCCGGAGCTGAAGACCCTGCGGAGCTCCCCTCTTGCTGCCACTGATCCATGAGTGAGTGCCTCCATTGCAGCAATCGCTTCTCGCCCACCGCGAATGAGACCGAATTTTGCTGCTCAGGCTGTCGCTACACCTATTCCCTGATCAAGGACCTGGATCTGGACCGGTTCTACCTGCTCAAGGGCGACAAAACAGTCGAGCCCGTCGGCGATCGGGCCTTTGCGGCCTTCGATCCAACTTGGCTCGAGAATGCCACTGCCGATCTCGAACCAGGCGCGCCAGTCACTTGCCACATTGAGGGGCTATCTTGTGTCGGCTGTGTCTGGCTGATTGAGAAACTCTACGCCGATACCGTGCCTGGCGGGCGCATCGAGCTACGCATCGCCGATGCCTCGGCCCGACTGCGCGGTAACGATCACCCGGCGGATCTCATCGAATTTGCCAAGAAGGCTCAGAAATTTGGCTACACCATTCAATCACCCAGCGCCCACCAAGGAGAAAAAAGCGAGTCCTCACGACTCCTCGCCCGGCTCGGTGTCACTGCTGGGCTGGCGATGAATTGCATGGGCTTCTCCTTGCCTCGCTATCTCGGGATGCCTAGCGACTTCGAGTTTGCCCGACTCTTCGACCAGATCGCCTGGATCTCGGCGACGCTGGCTCTGCTGGTCGGTGGTAGCTGGTTCATCAAGCGCGCGTGGCGTGCTCTACGCTTGCGCCGTCTGCACATTGATCTGCCCATCGCCATTGGACTACTCGCCGCCTACGGGGGCTCGATCTATGGATGGAGCAGCGGACAGGATTCGCTAATCTACTTCGACTTTGTCGCCATCTTTTCCACTCTCATGCTCGCGGGGCGCTACCTGCAAACTCACGTCCTGGAACGCAATCGCAGCAAGCTCCGGGCGGACTCCCCCGAGCCGAGCCCGGTCCTCAGGATTGGCAGCGACCAGAAAATCCCGCCCGACAGCCTGAAATCCGGCGACCAATTCCAGCTCGAGCCTGGTCAAGTGCTCCCCGTCCGCGCGACCTTGCTCAGCCCGATCACCGAGGCCTCGCTCGAATGGATCGATGGCGAACCTGAGCCTCGACTTTTCAGAAAAGGCGACCTCCTTCCCTCAGGCAGCCGACCTCTGTCATCGAAGGTCGAATTTGAAGCCGACGAAGCTTACTCGGAATCGATCCTCGCTGGACTTCTCACCGCCCGCTCCCCCGATGAGCGATCGCCACTCAGTGACCGTTTGCTAGCGGGATACCTCGCCATCGTCCTGCTGCTCGCCATTGCTGGCCTAGCTGTCGGCTACGCTCAAGGTGGCGGTGTCTACGGGCTCCAGATCGCCATTTCTATCTTGGTTATCTCTTGTCCTTGCGCGCTTGGCGTTTCGCTTCCCCTCGCCACCGAGCTCGCCAATAACCTGATCCGCAAGCAGGGCGTTCATGTCACCGCTCAAGGTTTCTGGTCGCGGCTCAACCACATTCGCCAGTGGGTCATGGATAAAACCGGCACCCTCACCAGTGACCTCCCGCAGCTCAAGGACAGCTCATGGATCGATGCGGCTACGACCAGCGAACTCGAAATTCTAGCTGCCCTCGCCCGCCACTCCTCCCACCCCTTCAGCCGCAGCCTTTATCAATCCTGCACCCGCCGCTTGGGACATGCCTCCGATGTCAAATTGAATGATTGGCAGGAAATCCCCGCGTGCGGACCAAAAGGCACCGCCCCAGATGGATCGATCTGGTCACTTCAAGCACCACAATCCGCCACCGCCGGGGCCGCTTGCGAACTGTTCCGTGATGGGCAAGCTCTCACCCGCTTCGACTTTACTGAAAGCCTCCGCGATGGAGCTGCCGGATCCATTGCACAGGCACAACGACAAGGCTTGGGCATCCAAATTCTGTCCGGTGACAAGCAGACCGCACTCAGCCCCTTCCGCGATCAACTCGGGCTCGACGAATCTCAAACCCTGGGCGGACTCTCCCCGGCAGACAAAGCGCAGTGGTTAAAATTGAGCCCGTTGCCAAGCCTCTTCCTGGGCGACGGGATCAACGACGCACTCGCCATCGAATCCGCCACCGTCGCCGGATGCCCCGCGACTGGCCAAGGCTGGACCAAGGCCAAAGTCGACTTTTACTACACCAGCCCAGGTCTCGGCTTCATCCCCGACCTGCTCGCCACCGCAAAGCTCCATCGTCGTGCCTGTATTTGGGCGATTGGCTTCGCCATGCTCTACAATAGCGCTGCCATCGCGATCTGCTTCACCGGCGCCATGACCCCCCTGCTCGCTGCGATATTGATGCCGCTCAGCTCGCTAGCGTCCCTGGCCATCGTCTCACAACCCTTCCGTCAGCACACCAGTAAAGACACGAGGAATTTTTATGTTGAGCCCCAGCCTGCGGCAAATAAGCTTCAGGTCGATGAGCGACCAAGACCCAAAAATGTTGCAGAAGGGGGCAGCCGTGTTTGAGAAGCTCAAAAATGCGCCTCTGCTCAAGGACTACCATCAGGCCTTCAAGATGGCGACTGGTCTTCCTTTGCGCATCGTCGGACCAGACACCAAGGAGTGGGCTCTTCAAGGAGTCGATAACAATCGCTCGGCTTTCTGTGTCCTCCTTAACACCTGCGCAAGCGCCTGCGTCGCCTGTCGCGAAGTCAACCAGCAGCTGCTCAGCGACGCTGAGGGTGTAGAGGGAGCAACCAGTTGCAAGTGCTTCACCGGCATGACCAGCACCGCCGTTCCCGTCCGCATGGGACCACAGATCATCGCCTACCTTCGAACAGGCCAGATCTTCACCCAAACTCCGAAAGAAGAAGACTTCCAGCGAGCCATCTCCAAGGTCAAAGAGGAGGAGCTCAACGATGAAATCGTCGCCAAATTGCGCAAAACCTATTTCAACACCCGCGAGCTCGACCCAGAACGGTTCCAGAGCATGGTCGACCTGCTGGTCATCTTTGCCGAGCAACTGAGCACCTTAGCCGCTGAAATTGCCGTCGCCGCCTCCGAAGTTGAGAGCCCCAGCATCCGTCGCGCGAAACAGATCATTCACGAGCAGCTCGATGAGAAACTCTCCGCAAGCGATCTCGCCCGCGAAGTCGGCATGAGCCCCAGCCACTTCTCCCGCAGCTTCAAGCAGGACATCGGCATCACCGTTACCGAATACATCACCCGCTGCCGGATCAACTGGGCCTGCCGCGAACTCGGGCGCCCGAACGCCCGCATCTCCGATGTCGCCTTCATGGTCGGCTTCCAATCGCTCTCCCAGTTCAATCGCGCTTTCCTAAAAACCATCGGCCAAAACCCAAGCGACTTCCGCCGTGCCAAACTAGCCACACTAGTCGCTTAACACTAGCGCCGAGCCCCCTCAGAAGCCCTCAAAAAAACGTAGCTCGGCCCCGTAGTCTTTGCACCTGCCACCCCAACGGCATCGAATGCGCCATATGCCTATCTACCGAATATCAGCCCACCTGAAGGAGAATGAGCGCATTCAATACTCCCCGACGAATTACGGCGTTTCTGATCGGCATCGACGAATAACGTGATTCTAGCGTATGTCCCGTTTCTGAAGCGAACAAACAGATACGTGAAGTTCCCCTTTGTTGAGGATCGCCAGTTAGGGTCCTCTTTTTTAAACCCGAAATTCCAGCTTTCCTTGTAGCCTGCTTTCGGAGCCTTATGACTCTCGCTAGAAGGGACCTCTACGACTTCGCCATCAACCGCTTCAAGTCTAAGTTGCCAATCGAATTTGGCAACTGTGCTATTTTCTAAAGCTGGGCCTCTATAAGCTGAAATCTTGATCTGGCCTTTTGCTGCAATCTTTCCAGTCTTTATGTCGAAAAAAACAGGTTCCCCATGCCAATTAAGCCTAAGTTTACTGCGCGTCCGGTTTATTTTTGATAAATCACTTTCCTTGATAAGTGTAAAGATGACGGGTTTTTTAGCATCCGGAACGTGGAGCCCGCTTCCTCCGTGATAGCCAAAAGATAGTGAGTTTTCAACGACCCAAACATAACCCTCTTTGGAGAGACGATCTATACTGAGACTGTTGCCCAAGTGATCTCCGATTTGAAAACGACCATTTGAATCACTCTTCACTCGACCAGAAACACTATGAGTATCCCACATTTTTTTTGGCTGTTGGATGCTATACTCTACATCGACTCCCTCGACAGGCAAACCACCCGCATCTATCGCCTCGCCCCAAAAAACGATAGGAACATTTGCAGCGTCTATGGCGCTAGCAATTTGGTCGCGGCGACGCTGGAGAAACGTGTCATTGCTCACAGGGTCATCGACCGAAGAATCGCTTGGAACGACCTTCGCAACTCGTTCTGGTTGCATTGGTCTCGATATATCGCGTATTGAACGTTGATATAAAAAAATCAAGAACAGCGCAACTACTAGACTTGTAGTAGCTATCAGAATTTTGGTTCGACTTTTCATTATTAGGGTGTGTATGCATCCACATCTTCCAAGAAGCGCTGCCAATACAACCAGCGTTTCTGTATCGTTGATCGAAACTGGGAACTGTGCCCCTTATGTTTGGGGCCGAATTTGTAAGGCGTCATATCAAGGTTTAGATAATTACTGCGTGGCTGCCACTATTTATCATTTTCACCGCCCCCCTACTACGAGTGATCCCCTATCATCAAATTCCAGCCATAGGATGCGTGCGGATGAAGGCAATTCTCCCGGATGAGTCTGCATGAGAACCACCATGTTGGGTGTGAGCGCTTGAGGTTTGAGTTCCTCCAATTCGTCGAGACCTAAGTAGTGAGAAGTTTCTTCAATACGGACCAAGACACTCCATTGCGGCGAAGACTTATCAGTGCGTGGGGGCGCTTTGATGTCGGGGATAATGATTCCCACGGTTTGGATTACAGGCTCGTCACGTCGGAAAACAAAGCCCCCTTGAGTAGCCAATCTCGAGTATGACACCGAAATGCCAGGGTTCAGATCAGGTGTTCCCGAAATAAAATTCACAGTGCGAAGATAACGTTGAAACTTGTGACGACTATCAAGTTCACCAAGCAACAAAGCAGAGTTTGAGGCTTCTAATTGGTAATGGAACCTCGGAGGAGTTTCACCTAGCTTGAGTGTGATACCTCTGACAACAATGCTACCGGGATACCAAAGCTTTCCTCGATGGGTCTGATTGAACACAACGCCAGCAGTTCTCTTAGCAACCCAATCCAAAACCAGAGGGTCGCCAAGGGCAGCTGCCGATCCCGGTGTTTTTGCTGGCTGCGACGGTTCCGTGGATGCTGGCTGAGCCAAAGAAGGACCACTTGGTGTCATTTCCACCGCAGGATTTGTGTCCCGTGAAGACGTCTCGCCCCCTCTTTGCACTGTGGTTACGAGAAGCCATACCGCAGGCGTCAACACGACTGCGACCAAGCTTATCTTAAGGGTTCTTGAGCTCAAAGCGTTTAGAACATACTGTGTATTTACCACCACTGACAGCAACAAATTCCTTCCTTAGGCATTCAACTTAGAACCGCAACATTTGCCCTTTCAGTGGACCGATGAGCACTCTGAGTGACTGCCACGATTACGCCTTAGAACGCTGCATTGAAAGCTCAGCTCTTGCGAAGAACCTTAAAAAGGGAAAAGCAAACCCCTAAAAAAGTAACTCCGACGATAAGCCACAAACCAACAGAGTTCGTTTGAAATCCCAACACCCCTTCCGGCTTCTCATTGCTAGTAGTGGACCTCGAATCAGGCGACCGCTGCTCGTCAGCTTTGTGCCCACCACCGCTAAGATTCGTCCCTGCTTCGGAGGTATCAAGCAGGTGATCATATTGATCCATCATTTTCGAGATCTTGCTTACGCGGGCTACAACGTTTGAATCATTGGACCTTTCAGCAGCCTTGCGCATTTGATCCTCCAACTCGGGCAGCCCAAGCAAATGAACTTTCTCCTTCTCAGTCCCCTTCTTGAAGACATAATAAACAGCCGCTATTGCAGTCCTCGGAGGTTGCCTTGACTCACTTGAAAGAAGTCCTGACAACTCTGGACTCCAACGCTCAATACCCTCAAATAGAACTAGTGCGGAAAAAGCATAGGCTTTCACATCAATAGCCCACTGCGAAGACCCCTCATTATGATAGAGCACTTCTATCATTTTAATTTCATCCGGAGCAGGCTCCTTCCCAGTTACCTCGTATTCATAAATAAGCTCGTTCAACCTCTCAAATTCTTCATAAAGCTCCTCATTTTTATGGTCTACCACGAAAGGATCCTGGGCTAGAAGATCAGCTCCTAGAAGAATACAAAAGATTAACAA
>CAXIBU010000018.1:0-22570 GCA_964021555.1 uncultured Verrucomicrobiales bacterium
ATGCATAACCTCCCGACCGCCTTTCAGCGCAAGACCCTGTGGAATGCCATCACTGGTATTTCGATCTTAGTTTCGGGTGCCCTGGTCGTCGGGCTAATTTGGCTCTTGAGCCATGTCCTCGGTTTTTTACAGCCGGTCCTGGTGCCCCTCGCGATGGCAGGCATCATCGCTTACTTGCTCGATCCGCTGGTGCGCTTCCTGGAGAAACGCGGAATTGGCAGGATCAAGTCGATCGGCATCGTATTTGCGACCTTCTTGGTCGTTCTTTCTCTGCTGATCATCACCGTCGTTCCCCCACTCTATCGCGAGGGCAAAAAGCTCATCGAAGACCGGGATAAAATCGTCAACAACGTCGGTAGCTCATTGGAAGGGTTCCTGAATACTGAATCGGGCAACCGACTCTTGGGATTCTTCGATCACAAGGACGAAAAGGCCTCGGATGAGGCTGAAAAAGTCGAAGAACCAACACCAAAACCTCTTCCCGAAGAGAATTCAGAACAGGCCACCGCCCCGACAGAGGCAAACAAGGCAGGGGATTCAGCGGACAAGGCTGTGACGAAAAAAGAGCCGATCAAGCAAACCGACCGCCTACTCGCCATCCTTGATCAATATTCAGGAGAACTGTCCTCGACCGCCGCTGGTTTAGCGAGCAGTGGTGGCAAGAAGCTGCTCAGCATGGTCGGCTTCGTCTTTGGCCTGGTCATGGTTCCGATCTACCTCTTTTACTTCCTTAAAGAGAGCTCGACCATCCGCGAGCGGTGGCGCGATTACGTCCCGCTAAGAGCCTCTAAATTCAAAGACGAACTGGTCGACACCCTCCAAGAAATCAATAAATACCTGATCGCCTTCTTCAGAGGACAAGTGGTGGTTAGCTTTATCGACGGCGTGCTGACCGGAATCGTTTTAACCATCGTGGGCGTCCCCTACGCGGTGGTCATCGGCGTCTTCCTCGCCTTTCTTGGCATCATTCCCTATATCGGCATTATCCTGACCTTCATTCCAGCTGCCGCGATCGCCTTTGCCAAAGGCTCGTATTTCACCCAACCAGGCTGGGAAAGCGTCGGGATGGTCGCCATTATCTTCTTTGTCGTCCAGCAATTCGACGGCTTCGTCATTCAACCGAAGATCGTAGGCGATTCCACAGGACTTCATCCGATGACGGTGATTTTCTCAGTTCTTTTCTGGAGCTTGATTCTCGGCGGATTTCTCGGAGCGCTCCTAGCCGTCCCACTTACCGCAGCAGTCAAAGTGATCATTCGCCGGGTGATCTGGGACAAGAATCTGCCCAATCAAGAAGCCCCCGATGGCTTGGTCCTCGATACCGATTGAGCCCAGGCCGACTTTACCCTAGTCTCCCACCATGCGCCGCAAGAAGAACAGCTCGCTTCGGGTCGATGATTTTCATCAAAGATTCTCCGAACAACTCGAACTCAGCCAAGCCGGTGCCCCCGTCGGTGGTGACCGCCTGATCACCGAAGCGACCATCAACCGCCCCGGGCTCGCCCTGGCGGGCTATCTCAAGCACTTCGCCGCAAACCGTATCCAAGTCTTTGGGACCGCAGAGTGCTCATTCTTCGAAGAGATGGGCATCGACCATGCCATCCTGCGACTGCAGGCCGTCACGATGTTTGAGGAATTGCCCTGTCTTATCGTCTCCCGTGGCGTTGAGATTCCCGAGGAAATTCTAGAAACCGTCAATGCCAAGAACGTTGCCGTCTTCGTCACCACTCTCCGAACCACCGAATTCATCAATCGCGCGACCATCCTTCTTGAGCGCGAATTTGCCGAACGCACCAGCCTCCATGGCTGCATGGTGGACATCCGCGGGATTGGCGTGCTGATCCGCGGAAAAAGCGGAACAGGTAAGAGCGAAGCGGTCATCGGAATCCTCGAACGCGGCGGCGGCCTGATTGCCGACGACCTTGTCCATGTCGAAAATGTCTCAGGACGGCTCATTTGTAGTGCGCCTGAACTGGCTCAAGGCTTCATCGAAATGCGCGGGATCGGCATCGTCAATATTGCCAACCTCTACGGACTCGGTGCCATCGAACAAGAAAAGGAACTCGACCTCATCATTACCCTCCGGCCGGCCGCCTCACTCAACGAAGTCGACCGTCTCGGGCTGGAGCGTAAGGAACTTTCTGTCCTCGGCCACGGCGTCCCTCACGTCGAACTTCCTGTTGCTCCAGGTCGTGACATTGCACGCCTGATCGAGGTCGCGGCGATGGATCAAAGGCTCAAGACACTCGGTCACGACATGGCAGAAGACTTCAACCAGAAGCTCCTTAAGCGCATGAGAGACAATGCCTAAGCATCACTGTTTATGCTTCCACGAATTTTTCTCTTGGAGCGGCGCGCCTAAGCACCTAGCGTATGCCTCTTGAGAACCGTCAAAACCTATGGCTAGTAAGGAATTCACCATCGAAAACAAGCTCGGCATCCACGCCCGACCTGCCGCTCAGTTTGTCAAAACAGCCAATCGTTTTGTCTGCGAAATTCGTGTCGCTAAGGACGATGAAGAGGTTGATGGCAAGAGCATCATGGGGCTTATGATGCTCGCCGCCGGCCACCAATCCGTTATCGTTGTCACCGCTGAAGGAGAAGACGCCGATGAGGCGCTTGCTGCCCTGGGCGAGCTCGTCGCCAACCGCTTCAACGAAGAATAAGCTCAGCGGATCACACCTCCGCCCCCCTCCCACGTTATGAATCTTGGAACTGACCCATCAGCAGAAGTCCGTTTCCAAGGCACACCTGTTTCTCCGGGAATTGCTATCGGTCCGGTGCACGTCAGCGTCCGTGGCATGAGTGCCCCAGAGACTCACAGCATCACCCCCGAGGAAGTTCACTCCGAGAAAGAGCGCTTCCAGCGAGCCCTCAATCTCACCCGGCAACAAATTCAAGAAGTCCGCGACCGTATTGGAAAGATCTCCGGCGAATCCGAAGGAAAGATCTTTGACGCCCACCTTCTCTTCCTTGAAGACAACACCCTGCTCAGGCGCGTCGAAAAAGAGCTCGAGAACCGCCTTCAAAATGTTGATTCGGTTTTCTACGCCATCATCCAGAACTACCTGGAAGCCATGCGCCGGGTGCAAGACCCCTACCTCAGGGAGCGCACCGCCGATATCGAAGATGTCAGCCTGCGCGTCCTCAATTGTCTTGAACGTCGCGAGATCAAGGACACCGCCCCCGACCACCAGCACGTGCTCGTGGCCTTTGATCTGACCCCCTCGGACACCGCTCTGATGGACCCAGATCAAGTGCTCGGCTTTTGCACCGAAATGGGCTCAACCAATTCGCACACCGCGATCCTTGCCCGCTCACTTGGCATCCCTGCCATCGTCGGCCTTGAAAGAGCACTGATTGAGGTCAAGATGAAGCAAACCTGCATCATTGACGGTTATCGAGGTGAGCTGATCCTCAATCCGACGCCTGAGACCCTTAAAAAATACAAAAGCCTTCGCCGGCAGAAAGATAAGGCCTATCAATCGCTCGACAGCGTTCGCGATCTAAACACGCAAACCAGTGACGGCCACGAGATTGTCCTGTCGGCAAACATCGAGTTCATCCACGAGCTCAAGGGGCTCAAAACCTCTGGGGCACAAGGGATCGGGCTTTACCGAACCGAATTCTTCCTCTTGGAAGATGAGGAAATGCCAGATGAAACTCGCCAGACACAAGTCTACTCAGAATTCATCGAGGCATGCTCCGGTCACCAAGCAATCATTCGAACCCTAGATTCTGGTGGCGACAAATTGAGCGCTGAACCTTTTTCCGAGCCGGAGCCAAATCCTTTCCTAGGCTGGCGGGGCATCCGCGTATCCCTCAGCCGTCCCGATCTGTTCAAGACACAACTTCGCGCAATACTCAAAGTCAGTGCCCGCGGTAAAACAGGCGTTATGTTCCCGATGATCTCGGGGATTTCAGAGCTTCGGGCCGCCAAGGCTATTCTGGAAGAGTGCAAACTCGAACTAGACCGCGCCAAGGTCCCCTTCGATCCCGATATCGAAGTCGGTATGATGATCGAGGTGCCCTCGGCCGCCATCTTAGCGGATGTGCTTGCCCCAGAAGTCGACTTCTTCTCCATCGGCACAAACGACCTCACCCAATACACGGTGGCGGTCGACCGAGTGAACCACCGCGTCGCCGACCTTTTCCGTTCGACCAACCCAGCCGTCATCCGTCTGATTAAAAATACGATCAAGGCAGGACAAGACCACGGAATTTGGACGGGTATCTGCGGAGAAATTGCCAGTGATATCCGCCTGTCACCGCTTTTGGTTGGGCTGGGAACCTCAGAACTCTCAGTGGGCGTTCATCAGATCCCCATCATTAAATCGGCGATCCGCTCTCTCAACTTTGCCGACTGCGAAAATCTCGCGGAAGAATGCCTGAAGATGCACAAAAGCGGAGATATCTTAGCGGCGACACGCAACATGGCCAAGACGGCCTACCCGGATCTCTTTTTCGAAACCTGAGCACCATGGCCCCTCAAGCCTGGAATTTCCTCGAAGTCCCAGCGGCGACTTCAACCAACGACCTCGCCAAGGAAGTCCCGCTCTGGACCGCCATTCGAGCCGAGGTGCAAACGAGTGGACGAGGGCAACGTGGGAGAACCTGGCATTCGCAGAAGGGAGGCTTTTGGGCGAGCTACCGGATCCCCTCAATCACTCACCCTGCTCCTTCAATTGTTATCGGTGCAGCCCTCGTCATCGAGCTCCGAAAGATTTGGAAGCTGCCCCAACTTCGACTGAAGTTTCCCAATGACCTCTACCTGGGCACGCAAAAACTAGGAGGTATCTTAATCGAAAAAAACAGCTCGACCGACATGATCGTTGGCATTGGCCTAAACGTCACGAACCCATTGCCACCAGCCACAGAACTCAGAAATCCTGCTAGCTCGCTAGCTCGGGTGATGTCTCGCCCCCCAGGGCTCCATCAAATTCAAAAAGACATCGCCGAGATCTTGGAATTTGCCGTATTTACTCCATCGATCGACCTTCACCAAGCCTGGTCACAGGATCCCATCGAGGTTCGGATCGAGACCCATGGAGCAGAGCACACCGGGATTTTTCTCGGGGTATCTCAAGACGGCAGTCCAATTTTAAAAAACGCCAACGGAGACTTGATCGAAATACCAGCTTATCAGGTGCTACACTTCGCAGAACAACACTCGGGCGAGCAAACTTCACAAGATCCGTCAGATATCTCAATTTGAAGGTGTTCTAAGCATAAGTAGACCTACGCAAAACACCCCTATTTGGCAAAAATCGCACCAGAATAATTTGACACTTCCGACAGATTGAGCGAATCTTTCGGTGTTGCAGGAAACTGCACAAAGGGGGTAGGCTTCGCTCATTGTTTTACAGTGGGCGAAGCCATTTCACCCGCCAGTTTTTTCAGATTTGCAGCCATTATTGGCTGCACTAACAAGGGGGTAGGGCCCCGCTGATGCGCAAGCGTCGGCGGGGTTCTTTTTTTGCCCGCAATGCTCGAGAAGTGAAGAGAATATCCTTGGTAGAATCCAATGATTGACCTCTGAATGAGAAAGCTTTAGGAAGGTTCCCGCATGCGAATTTTACCTCTCGTCTCCCAATGTCTCCTCTGCTCGGGCTTTCTGGCTCTGGTCAGTTGTGGGAGTTCGGGCTCAAGTGATTTGATCGCCTCGACAGCTCAAGGCGCCCCCTCAATGGAAGAGCGGATCAAAGGTGGCTACACCGTCGGTGAGGATGAGCAAGGCAACCCTCGCATGCAATCCGACCGCCGCAGCCAGTTTGAAAATCGCAGCGCCAGCGGCACCGGTGGCCAAATTGCGGGCAAGAACTATAATACCAAGGAATTCAGCCGCAGCCGCTGGAGTGGCCATCGCGACTACGGTGCCAAGCGATATAACGGCGAAGGCTCAACAAAGGGCTATGAAAAATCGCCAGTGTTCATTCAGAAAAATGCGCACCTCGCGAATAATTCCAGATTCTCGCAAAAAGGTTACAATACCAGCCAATATGCGACTAGCGCCTCGCGCGAACAAGGAGGGAGCTATCGCACTGGCTCAAATGCCTACACCGACAGCCGTCGCAATAAACGCCCCAAAGCACCAATCACCACCTTCCAGCAAGAACAACAGCTTACTATCGAGGATACCAAGAAGATCCTCGGCCGTTGATTTCCCATACCAGTTTGAATTGCAAATTGGTATCAGCTATCGAAGTCGCCCAGCCCTTTCTCGCCGCTAGCCTTCCCGTGTGGTGGAATCGCTCTGCTTTCTAGAGTTTCTGTGGACACCCTTTGGGCATTTAAACTTGGGGCACAAAAAAAACAGTCACCCCGGCATGGCCAGAATGACTGTTGAGAGCTTCTTGTAGAAGTCGTGGAGCTTAGTAACGGCCGCGACCACCGCCGCCACCGCCGCCGTAACCACCACGGTCACCGCCACCACCACGATTTCCGCCGCGGTTTCCACCGCCGCCACCGCGAGGGCCGCTATCACGGCGCTCTTCGGCTTCACTGACACGCATGTTGCGGCCATCAAGTTCTTCGCCGTCAGTCGCATCGATCGCCTTTTGGCCATCTTCGCTGTTAGCAAATGTCACGAAGGCAAAGCCACGTGGACGACCACTTTCGCGATCTTTGGGGATAAAGACGTCGGTAACTTCGCCATGGGCTTCGAATACGTCACGCAGATCGTCTTCGCTCGAACTAAAGGGGAGATTCCCCACAAACAATTTCATTTCTTTTTCTTTTAAGTCTCGCCGGAGCTTCTTCACTGCGAGAAACTTCCCCACTTGAGGAAACGAGCATTGAAAAGACTTCGGCGTTCCTTCGCTTGTTAGCAGGCTTTTACTTTTTTGACCAGATATTTCGGTTAATCAGCTGATTCAGGCAAAATCGCACGTCGGATGAACGACTTCAATTGCTCTTGATCGGTCACGCTGGTCTTCGCCAAGAAGCCGCTCGCATGGGTAAAATGCACCCCTTCGACACCCTCAATCCGAGTGAAATCGAAACGTGGGTGATCCTGATATCTCGCCATTCCATAGCCTTCACCACGGCTATCCGGGTAAACCAGCACCGCAATTTCATCCTGCCAGCCCTCGGCTCTCGCCCACTGGGCCATGAGTGATGATGGTTCGTCTGGTAGTTCTTCGGTTCGTTCGTAGAAAAGGACCTCAAAGGTCTCGCCTGATTTTGTCTTCAAGCTCCATCGCTGGCCTTTTTCCCTCGCGAGAGCGATCCGGCCACGCATGCCCTCAAGATACGAGGCCAGGTCCGCCCCAACCCAAGTCATCACCTGGTGCAGCGGTTCGCCGGGATTAAGTTCTTGGCACGAGCCAAAACGACGGATCATTCCGATGTCGATCGGTGAATTGAGACGGGCCATTTGCTCACGGCTGACTTCGAGCCAGCCAGCCGTCACATTCGGCCCACGAACATCCATCCACTCCGCAGTCTCCAACCAATCACAGAATTTTCGAGCTTCCTCCAAGATCCCTAGATGTTCGAGGATCAAGGTGATCGCACAGCGTGGCTGTTCCTCTCGGGAGAACTGATGGTGGTCAAAATTCAGCTTTTCAGGGTCATGCTCGCCGCCGACGTCGATCACCGCGACCGTATCGTCGGAAAGATCCTCCGGCGTCGGGTCCCGACGCTCCACGGGAAGCTCGAATTGTCCCAACAGCAGGCAAACTGCGAGAAAGTCATCTTTGTGAGCACCTCCGGGGTGCGTCACGATTTTTGAAGGTGTGCTCATGAATGTAAGTGTCGCTTAGCCTCTTCGCGGGCCCAGGCATCGGCTGCGATGCAGGCCGCAATATCGGGCGAGCGCACCACTTGATGCTGCGCCATGGTCTTCTCGACGCTGCGCCAGATCTGGTCAAAGCGAATTTCTTTCCGGCAAAAGGCATCGACGGCAACCTCATTGGCGGCATTCAGCACCGCCGGCAAGGTCCCCCCACCTGCTGCCGCCGCTCTCGCCAAATTCAGTGCGGGAAAGTCTTCGGTTCGTGGTGACTCGAAGTCTAGACGGCCTAGGTCGGCAAAATTCAGGGGCTTCAGTGAATTTGAAACTCGCTCTGGCCAAGTGACCGCATACTGGATCGGGAAGCACATGTCCGAGTGGCTCAACTGAGCAATCACCGAGCCGTCGATAAATTCGACCATCGAGTGAATGATACTCTGTTTGTGAACCACCACATCAACCCGATCCATCTCTACCTCAAACAGCCACCGGGCCTCGATCATCTCGAGGGCCTTATTGAAGAGCGTGGCGGAATCGATGGTGATCTTGCGCCCCATGTCCCAGGTCGGGTGTTTCAGAGCGCGCTCAAGAGTGACGGCGGGAAGTTGTTCCGCTGGCAGTTCACGGAATGGTCCGCCCGAGGCCGTTAAGATCAAACGCGAGACCTCTCGGTCGGCGGGCTGACCATTCAGGCATTGAAAAATCGCATTGTGTTCGCTGTCGACGGGGAGAAGCGTCACGCCTTTCTCCTTCGCAGTAGCCATCACGGCCTCGCCGGCCATGACTAGAATTTCCTTACTCGCGATGGCGATGTCCTTGCCCTCCTCAATCGCGGCCATGGTCGGCTGCAGACCGGCCACCCCCACAATCGAGACCAGCACCATATCGGCCCCCGCCAAAGTCGCCAAAGCAACCAACCCCTCCGCCCCTGCGTGAACCGTCACATCGGCCCCCAGGCGCTTTTGCAATTCTTCCGCCTTGGCCTCGTTGTAGACCGCAACTTCAGTAACATTCGTCTCCCTCACCTGCGCCTCGAGGGCATCGATACTCGAATTTGCCGCGAGACCGACGACTTCCATGCGCTCGGGCAAATCCGCCGCGACCTTCAGCGCGCTGGTGCCGATAGAACCGGTCGATCCCAGAATAACAACGCGTCGTTTCTTCATAGTAGGAAGGTGGCAATATCGTCTGAACTGAGCAAAAGAAAGATGACCAGCGCAGGAGCAGTGAAGCAGAGGCTATCGATCAAATCAAAAATCCCACCGATCCCGGGCAGTGCATGGCTCGCATCCTTAACTTCAAGCGCCCGCTTGATCACCGAGCCTGCCAGATCACCTAACACCGCTAAGATCGCGATCACAAAATTCATCCCAATCAGCATTGGAATGCTCTCTAGACCGAACAACTGCGCGCCTTTGAAGTAGTAAAACAGAAATCCGATCAACTGCGCAAACACCAGCGCGCCAAAGAAGCCCTCCCAGGTCTTTCCTGGGCTGATATGAGGGATCATTTTGTTTTTTCCGATCATCGAGCCAGTTAGATAAGCCCCCATATCAGTGAATTTCGTCACCCCGATCAGATACATGCCCAGCCAAGCGCCCGGAACGAGCGCAAATTCGGACTGCGCCCCATTGGTCAGGCGATACCATGGCACGAAGAGCACAAAGTAGCTCATCCCGAACAGCCAGCCCAAGTAGGAAAAACCGATCAAAGTCGTTCCAATCTCGGTCAAGCTGCGCCGGCCTTCGATCGCCTGCTTAAGGATTCCGATGAAGGTGCCAAGGACCGCAATCACAGGCCCCGCCACCCCAATCACCAGCGCACCGGGGAAAAAGTCGAGCCCCGCCGCCAAGAACAAGGCGAACAGATACGCCAAGGGTGCAAAAATCCCCCAGAATGGCTGCCGCGGCACCCGGTTGTGCTTCAACATCAGCCCGAATTCGAACACCGACGCCCCGCCCAATAACAAGACGAGGGCCGCAAACATCCACGGACTACCACTCAAAAAAGCTCCCACGGTGATGCCCCACATCACCAAAGTGCTAATCAGCCTAGAGCGAAAGACTTCGGCTTTGGTCGGTTTCTTGGTGACTTCTGGAGTGGGATTCATGGTTCTTCGCAGGCATCCAAGCCCCCTCAGCACGGCAAGGCAATGATTTTGCGCAACTCTTCTGCAATGCGGGTGTTTCTTCCCGTAGATCGACAAACTTATTTCCGATCAATCAACCAACCAAAACAATCCAATTCATACCATGAAAACAACCAAACTAATCCTCGGAGCTGCCCTACTCGCACTCCCTCTCACCGCTCAGGCGGAAAAACCAGAAGACGGCAAGCGTCCCGGTCGCGACCGTGGTGCGATGAAAGAGCGCGTTCTTGAAAAATTCGACAAAGACGGCGACGGCAAACTCAGCGAAGAAGAGCGCAAAGCCGCCCGCGAAGCGATGGAAGCCCGCCGCGCCGAAATGATCAAAAAGCACGACACCGATGGTGACGGCAAACTGAGCAAAGAAGAGCGCGAAGCCGCAATGAAAGCCTTCCGCGCCAAAGTCCTCGCCGAATTCGACAAAGACGGTGATGGCAAACTCAGTGAAGAAGAAGGCAAAGCCGCACGCGAAGCCATGCGCGAGCGCGGAGAGCGCCCTCCATTCCCACCTAAAGGCAAAGACGGAGATCGTCGTGGACCTAAAGGTAAAAAAGGAGAGCGAGGAAAAGAAGGCCGTCGCGGCGGACCTGGTGGCCCAGGAGCCAAAGGCGGTGAAGGACTTCCTGGCTTCGACCAGTAAGCCTAGAGCTCACCCATAGAGATAACTCTCAAGCACCCTCCCGCTCAGCGGGCGGGTGCTTTTTCTTGCTCGGGCAATCTCGGCATGATTGCAATTATCGATCCAAAGCGATTGCTCGGCTGCATCATCTGCTCGCCGACCGCCAGATCGCTGAGGTCCCCATCTAAAAAGAGCGCATTTTTACAGGTGAAGTGCTCGAAGGCTTTGGCAAATTCGTAAAGATTCGGGAACTTGGGCGAATTAAAATCCGTCATAAGAAAGACCAATTGTCCTCTTGCATCAACCCCCACACCATTCCGATGCAGCCGCGATGAAGATCCCAAACGGAAGGCAGGGTGCACTTTGCCTTCGATAAGAAGCAAGGGGCCCGACTGAACCGCCTCCCTCGGAGCGAAGCCCAAGCCTGCTGGGTAGCGCCGGCTTTCGACAATCCTCGCCTTTCCCTCGCCAACCGCAAAAACGCCATTGGGTTTGAGAAAGAAATTCCCTTTCCCTGCCTTCAGATTGAGCGGGCATTTCACCTTACCTTGCTGAACCAGCAGTCCGCTAGGGATCCCACCTGGTTCAAAAATTCCGCCATTCATCAGAACCTCGACCTCAATCGATTGTCGGTCCGCATATCGCTTCGCCTCAGCAAATGTCCTCAGCGGTGCCCCCTTCTCATCCTTCCATAGCAATTTCACTTGAGCAGGCGAGGCCTTGACACAGTGGTATTTCACTCCGTCCAATTCAAGCACCTCAGGTGCCCCAAAGGCCTGCAGTGAGATCGCCACTCCGAGCGACAGAAAGAGTAGCAGCGATTGCATTTTTACCTGTTTGATCATTTCAAGATTGGTCTTCGCCGCAGCATCAAGCCAGCGCCTCGATTGCCTTCCAAATCCGCTCTTCCTCACTGGGATCGGTCCGGATGAAGAGTTCCTGCAGGCCCTTGGATGATTGGGTCACCGCCTTCAATCCTCCACTAACCTTGCGCTGAACGCGAATGGACCCCGTGCGGCCCTCGCGCCCGAGCGACTTTCCGCCGTAGGAGCGCCCGATAATGACACCGCGAACGCCCTCAAGCGATTCAATCTTGGCGATCGCGCGAAGGCATTCCTTGGAAGAGCTTTGGTGGCGGCCACGGGACGGCATGCCGAATTTTTAGCCCAATCTCCCGACCACGCCAAGCTTTGGCTTGCCCTTCACGACTAGCGATCCATGGTTTCGGCCATGAAACTGATTTCTTGGAACGTCAATGGCATCCGCGCCGTCTTAAAGAAGGACTTTGAAGAGCAGGTTTTAGCGATGGATCCAGACATCCTCTGCCTTCAAGAGACGAAGGCCCGACCTGAGCAAGTCGAGCTTCCCCTGACCTTCGGCGGCTACCAGACCTACTGGAACTGCGCCGATAAGCCAGGCTACTCTAGCACCGCAATCTTCACCAAAGTCGCTCCAATCGAGGTGACCTACGACATGGGGATCGATGAGCACGATCGCGAAGGACGCGTGATTACCGCCGAATTTGAAGATTATTTCCTCGTGACCGTTTACACACCGAATGCTCAAAATGAACTCAAACGGCTCGATTACCGCCAGCGCTGGGACCGCGACTTTCTTGCTTACATCGGCACTCTAGAGAAACGTAAACCCGTCATTTTCTGCGGCGATCTGAACGTCGCTCATACTGAGATCGATCTCGCCCGCCCCAAGGACAACCGAAAATCCGCAGGTTTCTCCGATGAAGAGCGCGGTGGCTTCGATCGCATTGTCGAGGCAGGCTACCTAGACACCTTCCGCCATTTCTACCCCGATACTACCGAGGCCTACTCCTGGTGGTCCTACCGTGGTGGGGCGCGCGCTCGCAATGTGGGCTGGAGAATCGACTACTTCTGCGCCTCTGAACGACTCAAAGACCGCCTCGTCAGCGCGAAAATTCACGCCGATCAGCTAGGCTCCGATCACTGCCCGGTCGAGCTGGTGATCAAGTGAATCGAGACCACTCTATTCACCGCTGGACTTCGCGAAGACTCCCGTCGCCGCTTTGACTGAGATCTTCTGATTCTTCGCGTAAGCTCGCCCCGCGGCAGATCGAACTTCTGCCGCCGAGCCACCCTGGATCCATGTTTCCAGCGCCGAGTGAAGAATGAATGCCCCTGGATACATGAGCTGCTGGGTCATTAATAAGGGCTGGCAGCCCACCTTTGACAGACGATTGGTAAAGTAGCGATCGCTGAGACACCCCAGCACGATAACTTCGGTATCATTGCCCGCAGCAGGCTGCGGTGACGGAATTTTGAAATCCATCAAGCCATTGTGCCCAATGTAAGCAACCAAGTCATATTCGTTCGAAGTGGCAGCCTTTTCAAAGTCGATCAGGCACTGCTTGATCTCAGATCCACGGTAGGCCTCGGCAACAAGTTCTACCTTTCCCCCCACGTGGCTCAGCCTCATTCTTCGCAAGATTCTTGCTGAAACGTCTTTCTCTGATTTCGTGACCTTCCATTTCTGGCTTCTCTTGAAATACGAGCCAAATCCGTCGCTACACCCCCAATAAAGATTGCTGTCAGGGTCATCACCATTGCCTATCTTCTCTCCCACCGGCGCGATTCCCTGGGTCTTGTTGTCGCAGAGAGCGACGAACACTTTAACCTTTTTCGGTGCCGCACTCGCGACACAGGCCATCGCTAGAAAGAGGAATAGTGTCAGTGATTTCATTGCTTTTGCTTCCGTTCCAAATGTCGGGCCTACGCCTCCAGTTTTTCACCTCCAACGTGGAAGCCGATGAAGCGGCGCTGAGCGGGCTCTTCGACTTTTTGGGTATAGCAGAGGATCTGAAAAGAAGCCTGATGGCTGACAAACATACAGGTCTGATCATCAAGTGTCCCTTCAACCACCACTGATGAATGTCCGTCCTCCCCGATGGTATGAACTTCGATTGCTCCGCCACTGGGTAACAAGGCGAGAATCACTGGCTGCATGTCATCGGGCAAGGTCTCCCGCCATTTTTGGATTCGATCCGCCAAGCGACGAATGAATTCTCCCGCCGATTCGAACCGGTGCTGCTGTTCTTTAGGGATCGAGGCGACCAGGTCTCTCAAGTCCGAATTTCCAGCGAGACCTGGAAGGTCAATGTAAGGCTTACGAATTGAATCGGCGTCAGCGGGCATTCCCTAGCTTCGACCACCGTAATCAGACGGTCAATTTGATTTAGCCGAAACGCAAAAAACGCAGACTTCCGGAGAAATCTGCGTTTCAAAAAGCTTTCCGATGAATGGTGGAGCGTAGCGGATTCGAACCGCTGACCCCCTGCATGCCATGCAGGTGCTCTACCAACTGAGCTAACGCCCCATTCATCGGTAATCCCGCAGCGACCAAGCTTGGAAGTGCGGTGCGGGGTGATTACCCGCGCCAGCCGATCTAGGCAAGTTCATTTTGCACCTTTTTTATCTGAGCTCGATTCCGGGAATTCCCTCAAAGCCCGATGAGACGCCTGATCATCGATTCGATTTCTTTCGCGACCTCGGCTTGGCTCACCGCATCGAGCCGCTCGCTCGAAGGGCGGCTAGCGATCAAGAGGACAGGTTTCTCGCTGATAAGCGTGCGCCATTGTTCGGTAGATTCCCGGAGTTCTTCATTCTCGACCATTCCTGGAGCCAGCCAAGCGGATGATTCCGCAAATTCGCCACGGTAGACCAATTGCTCGCTGCTACCAAGATCGCCAAGCACCAGAACTTGCTTGATTATTTTCTCATCGATCTGCTCGGCAAGCCGATCACTCAGTGGCTGGTCGTAGCCCTCATCCGCCCCGACCGGTAGGACCACAAAAAGAAGACCCTGCTTGGCTTCACGGTTGGAGGCCAGAGCTTCCATCAGGGCCAGGGCGCTTGCTTGAGTGGCAATCGGAGCCGTAGCTGCGCACACAAGAAGGTGATAGCCCTGATCAGGATTCTTAGGCGGAATCTCCACCGACATGGCAGACCACAGCTCGCCAGCCACCGGAAATCCTTTACCCAAGGTCAGCTCGTAGCCAGCGTTCCGCGCACCCAGTGAACTTTCGATCATCGTCATCGTCCGGCGAAGGCCGATGCGCTCGTCCTCGGTATCGAGCCCTCGCTGGGGAGCATAGACCTCCAGTTTGCTCATCATCGCTGACATTGCAGGAACGGCGACCGCCCGCTCGCCACGAATTTGCGCCTCATCAGGATCAAAGCCACCATTGAGGTAATAGATCATCGAGACGAACCCGAGCAGGAAGATCCCTGCGGGAAAAACCACCAAGACCCACTTGAATCCAGGGTTTGGCGTCGCGTTCTCAATTTCGTTGGAATCGGCAGTCGACATATCCACCCGATGCGCGAGATTTCCCCTCAAAGCAAGGCAAAGCCATGAGCGATAAGGAATTTTGACAATTTCTCTCACATTCTGCTTGGCAAGGTAGGGGGCATTGTGCATGTTCCGCCCCCCGCAGTTTCGGGAACGCAAACTCAGACAAATTTTTAGATATGGTAGCTATCCGTCTCACTCGCCAAGGCTCAAAAGACCGCCCTTACTACAAGGTCGTCGTTGTAGACTCCCGCAAACGCCGTGATGGCCGTTACATCGAGCAAATCGGTTCTTACAACCCAATGGAGGATGGTGAGAACTACTCAATCGATCTCGAGAAAGTCGACAGCTGGATCGCCAAAGGCGCCCAAACTTCCGACACCGTTTCTCAGCTTGTGAAGAAGGCCCGCAAACAAGCGCTCGCCTCCGAATAAGCAATCCAAGCGTTTCCCTTTAAGAAGGTCACCTCATCAACGAGGTGGCCTTTTTTTGTGCCCCTTCAGTTTGGTCTCGCCCCCAACCTGCCTCCGGAAGTCTTCAGCCAAACACCCAAAGGAATCGCACAAGCTTTTCATTCATAGAAACTTAACAAAATCACGTTATTTTGTGAGGGTCACAAAATAGCACCAAATTCGACCTAGTGTGGTTTTCGCAAAACGAAAAAGCCTGACCGGGTGATCCGGTCAGGCTTGGAAAAATTGGGCTGGTTGGGCTGGAGCGATTAAGCCTCGGCAGCAGCGGCGGCGGCGCGCAGGTCGGCTGCTTCTTGGCGTAGGCGGCGACCGCGGAATACGCCGTATTTGACGATGCAGTAGATGGCGCGAACACCGTCCTTCCAGCCAATGTGCTTCCCTTCATCATAAGAGCGAGGGTAGTAAGAAACGGCAACTTCCATGACGCGAAGCTGGCGGTGAGCGACTTTGGCTGTGATCTCCGGCTCGAAGCCGAAACGGTTTTCTTCGATGCTGATGCTCTGGATGACCTCACGACGGAAAGCCTTGTAACAGGTCTCCATGTCGGTCAAGTGGAGGTCCGTGGCCATGTTCGAGAGCAAAGTCAGGAACTTGTTGCCCATGGTGTGCCAGAAGCGAAGAACGCGGCGGCGCTCTGGCATGGCGTAGCGGGAGCCGTAACAGACATCGGCGCGACCAATCATGAGGGGCTCCACAACGAGGTTGAATTCGCTAGGGTCGTATTCGAGGTCGGCATCCTGGATGATGACGAATGGCAGGCTGGCACCTTGGAAGCCAGTTCTCAGCGCTGCGCCCTTCCCTTGATTGCGCTTGTGGCAGAGGAGCTTGATGCGCTCATCAAAAGCAGCGAGGCCCTCAACGATCTGGACCGTCCTGTCGGCTGAACAATCGTCAACCACAACGACTTCACCGACCAAGGGCTGCTCCAGGACGCGCTCGAGCACGAGTTTGATCGTCGCCTCTTCGTTGTAGGCGGGCATGACCACGGTCAGTGGTTTTTCGGGATGAGATTTTTCAAAAGACATAAGAATCAGTGGCTTGTGAAGAGGGGGAAACAGTAGACTCAGGAGAAATGCAAGAGAAATCAATAAGGAAACCTTAGAGTTCTCTCGCAGATGGAGCGCGACGTCCCCCTGCCGTTAGTGCCGAGCTTTTGGATCAGATTGAGCTTTGACACTGGATCATTTGCTCTTTTTCCTAGCTTCCTCTGCTCGACGACGTGCGCGCTCAGCCTGTTCCGCTTGACGACGCCGTGCCTCCTCAGCCGCACGCTTCTGAGCGGCCTGACGGGCTTTTTCCGCCTGCTCGGCTTGGCGTCGACGAGCTTCTGCTGCTGCCTTTTGTCTGGCGGCGGCTTCACGAGCTTTCTGTGCTTGCTCTTCCATTTGCTTTCGGCGAGCGGCCTCCGCTTTTCTCTGAGCTTCTTGGGCCGCGCGTTGGCGAGCCTGCTCACGTGCTCGATTCGCTTGCTCGATCTGACGCCGCTTGGCTTCGGCTGCAGCACGTTGCTTGGCAGCTTCGCGGACCTTGGCGGCCTGCTCAACTTGACGCCGACGAGCTTCATCTACCGCCTTCTGTTTTGCTGCAGCTTCGCGTGCTTTCTGCGCTTGTTGCTCCATTTGCTGGCGACGAGCCATTTCTGCCTTCTGTTGAGCTTCTTGAGAGCCCCGTTGCTGGGCTTGGCGGCGCTTGGCTTCTTCTCGCAGCTTTTGGCTAGCTGCAGCCGTCTCTCGAACTTTTTGTGCTTGTGACTCCATTTCACGACGGCGGGTCGTTTCAGCATCACGCTGCACTTTTGCTGCAGCTGCCTGCTTGGCCTGCTCACGAGCAAGGTTGGACTGTTCGTTCTGGCGGCGGCGTGCATTTTCAACTGCTCGCTGTTTGGCAGCTTCGCGTGCCTTCTCTGCTTGATCTGTCTGACGGCGGCGAGAATCTTCAGCCGCCTTCTGCCTGGCCGCGGCCTCTCGAGCCTTCTGTGCCTGCTCTTCCATTTGTTGACGGCGTGCAGCTTCGGCACGACGCTGAGCTTCGATAGCGGCGCGTTGACGAGATTGCTCCTTTGCTCGATTGGCTTGCTCTCGCTGCCTTTCACGCGCCATTTCAGCTGATTTTCGAGCCTCTTCAGCTCGGCGCTGTGCTTGCTCCATAACCTTCTCTTGCTCTTCAGCCTGCATCTGGCGTTGTAGCTGCTCACGTTGCCTTTGCGCCTGCGCAGCATCCTGACGACGGCGGTCTTGGTTACCAGCGACAGCTTGACGGCTCCCTTCTTGCTCTTGAGCTCTCTCTATCCGCCCTTCGCGCTGTCGAGATGGGGTCTCCCTCGCGGTGTCGGTCGTCGAGGGTCTGGCTCCCCGACCCTGATCGCTGTTGCCGCTTGATCTTCTATTGTCAGCAACGCGCCTTGCATCGGCGGCGCGCTTAAGGGCTTCACTGCGTCTCGCGGCTTCAACCTGCTCACGACGGGCATGCTCGAGACTATCCGCTTCGCCACTTCGAGGGCGCTCACCGGCATGACTGCCACGTCTGGAACGTAGATCAGCGATCCGCTTTTTGGCCTGCTCACCACGAGCCACGTCACGAATGACGATTCTATCGCGATCCACTCGATGGCCTTGATTCCCAGAAGTATTTTCGGACTGAGGGCGGTTCGTATTTTGCTCACGCCAATCGGCACGCTGTCGCTCGACGCGATGCCGCTCCAAGCGCTGATTTACTAGAGCACCACCTCTGCCGCGCAATCGATTGCGCTCTGGGCCGAGCCCACAGTAACCGTTCTGATACCTGCGCCAGCGAGGAATGACTCTATGTTGGTTGAAAATGCCGGTGAGGCGATTTCTCGGGATGGCACAGGGGCCAACGGGCAATCCAAAATTCACCACCTGAATGAAGGTGAAATGCTGAATCGGTTGATTCCCCCAGTCGATCACGGGATGTTCGTCGACATAGGTAATGCAATCCTCCGGTGGCAAAGGCGCCCAGCCCACGTGAGTATCTTCGACCTCAGACCACGCCACCCAAGCCGGAGCCCATTCGTGACCAGGAATCCAAACCCAGCCAAAGCGAGGGTCGAGAGCCCAACGCCCGTAGTGATAAACAATCCAACCAAAGGGCTCATCTGAAACCCAGAGCCACCCTTGGTCACTGTCGACCCATTGCCCTAATAAGTAGGGTTTCCAACTGGGATCACCAGATGCGCTAGCTCTCCAAACTCTGCCATAACTAGGGTGCTCCAGCCACGTCCCGTGGGGCTCTAGCTCGAGAATGAATTGCTCGAGCTGCTCCCCTTGGCGATCTGGTGTGATCACATCGAGAGACGCTTGCTCGATAAATACCGGCTCTTCTTCAGGAGCCGCAACAACGATCGCCTGACGCGGCTCCGGGGTGGGCAAAGGCAATGGCTCGGCACCTCCTCCAACTTCACGGCCTGCAAGACGGCTCTCTTGATCTGCCAGTTGCTGCTCGAGGAGCGCCAAACGACGCTTCATCGCTTCTTGATCACCCCGCCACTGTTGCCGCTCGAGGTCTGATACCTGCGCCTGGTTAAGCTCGTTCGGCCCAAGCTGCGGCTCTGCCTCCGTAGTCTGAATTTCTGAAGTGGAATCCTGACAAGAAGGCAGAGCTAAAACGGCTGCGAGAGCAATTGGAAGAGTGTAAAAGGCATTCATAATACGAGGTGTTACGTCATTGAGACGACACCTCGCATGCCCTTATTCAAATCATGGACAAATTTAGGGAAGCTTGGTCATCGTATACCATGCTTCGCCCGACCACAGGTCTTCACCAGCGGCGGAAGGCAGTTTGCAGCGGAAGTGAATAATGTGATCAGCCTTAAGACCCTCGGCCATGATACGGATAAGCTTGGGATCCTCGGTGGAGACCGCCTTGTGACTGAGCTTGCGCTGATCACGCTGAGGCCCACCGTAGGCCGGTGTCGGCTTGTAGAAGAACTGCTCCAGTTCAAATGCCCCTTCGTTTTGCAGGGCGGAAACATCGACTGGCTGCGTGAAGCGAACCTCGAAGCCACCAGGGATTGCCTTGATCGAGTGCATTTCGAAGGTCTTACCTAGATCTTGCGCGATCAAGCGCTGAAGGCCGTGTTTTTTGCCACGCCAGGACCAGTTACCAGCCGCGCCAATGGAACCGACAATGATTGAGCCGTCAGGTGCACGCATCATTCGATTAACGCCGCCTTCAAAGCCCTGAGTGAAGCGGAAGGCAGCCCCTTGCAGGTGACCGTCCACCGTATCAAAGGCGATCCGACGAATCCCGCCGGCAGTTAGCTCACCTAGAAAGAGCTGACCAGCAAAAGGGCCTTCAGTGATTGGCACCGAGACGGTGGGTGAATTGCTGCAGGTATTCTGTGGGAGCCAGATGGTTTTCGGAGTCACTGGTTGGTCTTCGAATTTGCCTTTGGTGCCCTTGTAGCCGAGGTCCTTGTCGGTATCGTCGATCTCTGGGTTGTAGTGACCATAGAATTTGCCTTCCTCGACTACGACGATCGAGTTACCAGGGTTCCACTGCCCCTGGTTGTCCGCAACGACCAATTTGCCATCAGCGGTCAATCCGACACCGTTTGGCGTGCGGAAGCCGCCGGCGAAGTAGTCGGCCTTCGACTTTTCACCCTTTTTCGGGATTTTGATCCGATAAATGCAGCCCGAACGCGGGTCGCGATTAGGAGCACTGTTTCCACCGTGATAGATCGCCACTGATAATGTGCCAGCCAGATAGTCTTCACCGTCGATGACGATAGGCTGCAGGCAGAAAGAGAACTGATGGAAGTTATCCCAGCTCCAGCTCTCCTCCATGACGGCTTCTTTGTCTTCAAATACGCCATCGCCGTTCTCATCGATGAGTCGGTAGATGTTGTCGCGAAGTGAAACGTAGACTTCACCTTTCACGACAGCCAGCCCAGTGCATTCGGACATTGCGAATGAGCCTTCGACACTTTTTCCAGCCACCTCCATGACCTCGATCTTCGATGGATCATCTTGCAGCGTATTTTTCACTCGGTAGACGGTCGTCTTAGCATCGTATTTCTGGATGTCGGTGTTGTTATTATTTGGATAAAAGCTCGCCACTAGCAGGTCACCATTCGGCAGGTAATCCATGCCGCCGACCATCGGCTTGAAGTCGCCCGGGCTGATATCGATCAGCTTCCAGTCGGGGTGCAATCCATCCAAGGGACGCCCCATTCCCGGTTTGATCGAAGCATTTCTCACATCGACCTGCTTTTTCCCTGGGGACGTTACCAAGGTCGCCTGCTCAGTGCGCAGGTGTGACGCTGGCACGACAGCCCACTTTTCAGCACCGGGTGGTTTCCATTCCAGTTTGAGTGCGTAGCCACCACCGGCCTGAAAGCCTTCGAGCCTTAATTTTCGCCAACCTGCCTTGAGCTCAACCTCAGCATCGAGGGGCACGTCAACTGAATGCAATCCATCATGATTGATGATCTCTTTGCCATCCAACCAAAACTTGCTGCCGTCATCGCTGCTCAGACGAAAGGCATACTTTCCAGCCTGATCGATCTTAAGCTCGCCGAGAACGTGCACGATGAAACTCGTCGCGTAGGTCTCATTGTAGGATTCGTTTTTCTGGATCCCGCTGAAGTCAATCGTCGGGGCAACCAGGTGCAAATTCGGCGTTTGATCCTCTAGAATCGGGAGAATCTCACGCAGTGGCTCGTGGGTGTGGTAGAGACGGTAGGTGACACCGGGAATTTCGTCGGCAAAACCGGAGCAGAGGCTGAAGCCCGCAGCGAAGAGAAAGGATAAGGATCGAATGTTCATGATTCTGCAGTTCCTGATAAAATCAGATAATTAACTACAGACCCATAGGCCCTTTTCTTAACAGAAATGACTCAAAAAAGACGAAAAGGTCAGATTTAACTCAATGATCACCACTGAATGGCCGCGGCAGCCCACGTCAGGCCCGCGCCAAAAGCAACCATCACAATGTTGTCGCCTTTCTCGAATCGCTTGGTCCGGTGTGCCTCGTCGAGGGCAATTGCCACGGCTGCTGCAGAAGTATTTCCATACTTCTCGAGGTTCACGAAGACGCGCTCTTCTGGAAGTTTCAGTCGGCTGGCTATGGCATCGATGATGCGCAGGTTGGCTTGATGTGGCACAACAACCTTAATGTCGTCAGGCGTGAGCCCGGCACGTTCAATCACCGTCAGGGCACTATCTTTCATGCGCGTCACAGCATGTTTGAAGACCTCACGACCCAGCATCGACAGAGTTGCGAGCTGTTCGGAGGCATTTTCAATCGTGATCGGGCAAGCGGAGCCACCACCGGGGATGTTGAGCAAATGCGTTTGCCCGCCATCGGTGCCAATATCAGTTGCCAAAATTCGGCCTTCGCCCTCTTGGGCCGGTCTCAGGACCGCTGCGCCCGCCCCGTCACCAAAGAGGACACAGGTCGTGCGATCTTCCCAGTTGACGAATGCTGAGAGCTTCTCGGCACCGATGATTACAGCATTCTGGTAGGCCCCTGCAGCAATCAGCTTTTCGGCCAATTTCATCGCATAAAGGAAACCCGAGCAAGCGGCAGAGATATCAAAGGCAACCGCCTTGTGCGCGCCCAAACTTTGCTGGACGTAGCATGCGGTTGCGGGCGTCAGCGTGTCCGGCGTGATCGTGGCGACGATGATGAGCTCGACGTCGGCAGCTGCGATCCCAGCCTGCTCGAGGGCAGCCTTGGCTGCATTGGTCGCTAGTTCAGAGGTCGGCTCGTCCTCACGGGCGATGCGGCGCGCGCCGATGCCAGTTCTGGTGCGAATCCATTCATCGGAAGTATCGACAAACTCAGCGAGGTCGTCGTTGGTCATCACTCGCTCAGGCAAGTAGGAACCAGTTCCTGCAATCGTTACGGGAAGAAGTTGGGCAAAATCGCTCATGAGAATCTGACGGAATTGATACCTAGTCGGGCGAAAAAAGAAAGGAGTAAGAATCAGGGCAGGCGCAAAGGCAGCCTCATCCTAGTAGACTGCCTTCACGGCTGAGCCGGCGTTTCACCCAGCTCAACCACAGCACCGAGAGCCCCACATGGGTCACCAAAATGCAGAGAAACTGCCCCCACTGCAAGGTCCCCGCAATGGCCTCGCGGATCGCCAGAGCAGCTGAAATAATCGGAGTAACCAGGGCCAAGCCGGAGAGCTCGGTGCCTGGTAACAGGGCGAAGACAAGAACCAAAGACACTCCCAAAAACACCGGACTGGTCATCGATTGAGCCTGTTTCGTATTTTGCGAGACTAGCGATACGCCGAGCAACATCGCTGA
>CAXIBU010000019.1:0-22371 GCA_964021555.1 uncultured Verrucomicrobiales bacterium
AAAGGGGCGACTTTTATTTTATGGTGGTTCTATGCGAAGCATGACTGGATTTGGGCGTGGGAAGGCGGAGAACCA
The DNA here is from genome assembly GCA_964021555.1 of uncultured Verrucomicrobiales bacterium. GTDB lineage: Bacteria > Verrucomicrobiota > Verrucomicrobiia > Verrucomicrobiales > Akkermansiaceae > CAXIBU01. The sequence continues at coordinate 76 of CAXIBU010000019.1, forward strand.
TTTGGTATCCGCCACGGTAGAGATTAGTGGGCTGAATCGGAAGCAGGTGGAAGTCGTGCCGCAGGTGCCGCGTGCCTTGGCGGCCTCTTATGAGCCGAAGATTCGGCAGATGGTCTTGAAGGAGGTCTCGCGCGGGCGAGTTCAAGTCAGTGTCAAGGTGGAGGCATCGGAGGACGTCGTGCCGACCCCACAAATCGACCATGCCAAGGCGAAGGCGTATTTTTCCGTGCTGCGCGAGCTGGAATCGCTGCGCGGCTCACCCATTGTGGTGACGCCGGCTGATTTGAAGGAATTTTTCCATCCGGGCACGCAGGAACTGGATGGCGAGGCGGCCTGGCCGGTTTGTGAATCCGCCGTTGATGAGGCGCTGATTGCCTTTCAATTGATGCGCGCCGAGGAGGGGCAGCACCTTTTGGATGATACGCTGGCACGCTTGAAGACCTTGGCTGAGATCGTTGATAAACTGGAGGCGCGCGCGCCCGAGGTGGTGGCCCATTACCGCAAGGCGCTGCACCAACGGCTGGCGGAGGCGGGGCTAGATCTGCCACTCGATGACGAGAAGTTGTTGCGCGAAATTGGCCTGTTTGCCGAGCGCTGCGACATTTCCGAGGAGATCACACGCCTGCGCAGTCACTTGGAGAAATTCCACGATTACCTTTCGAAAGACGAGGCAGTCGGGCGCGCGCTCGACTTCTTGTGTCAGGAAACGCATCGCGAATTCAACACTATTGGAAGCAAGGCCAACGATGCGACCCTTGCTCAAACCATCGTTACAGCAAAAACAGAGCTTGAGAAGCTGCGCGAACAGATCCAGAACGTGGAATAATGATGCACCGCTCAGGAATCCTTCTCATGGTCTCCGGCCCTTCGGGCTCGGGCAAGACCACACTCTGCCGTCGGCTCGCTGACGAGGGCGAGGCCGTCTACGCCACTTCAGCGACGACCCGTGCGCCACGCCCCGGCGAGCGCGACGGTCACGACTACCACTTTCTCGACCGCGATGACTTTCTCGCCAAGGTCGATGAAGGGGAGTTTGTCGAATTTGCCGAGGTCCACGGCAACTACTATGGCACGCTGAAATCCGAAGTTCTCTCGCATTTGCGGCAGGGCACGGATGTGGTGATGGACATCGATGTCCAGGGCGCGACGATCATTCGCGGCACGACCGATGCCGAGATCCAGCAGGCGCTTGCGGAGCTGTTTGTGATGCCGCCGACGGAAGAAGAGCTAAAGGCGCGGCTGACCGGGCGCGGCACGGACTCCGATGAGGTCATTGCCCTGCGATTGAAAAATGCGGTCGAAGAAATGCGCCATTGGCCGAACTATTCGCACCTGCTCATCTCCCACACCCGTGAGGAGGACTACGCTCGGTTCAAGGCACTCTTGAGCAGCGAGCGGATGCGGGTTTGCCGAATTTCGAAAACCGTCTAGTATCGCTCTCCATGGCCAAGATCACTCTCGGAATTTCAGGCTCGATTGCCGCCTACAAGGCAGCCGACATCACCTCCAAGCTTACTCAGGAAGGCCACGAGGTGCACTGCGTGATGACCCGTGCCGCGATGGAGTTCGTCACACCTCTGGTGCTGCAAACGCTCTCTCGCCAGCCCGTTCTTGGCCTGCTGGAGGATGAGAAAAATTCGTGGAAGCCCGGTCACATCGAGCTCGCCGATCATTGCGATCTGTTCTTGGTAGCGCCCGCTAGTGCGAATACTTTGGCGAATTTCGCCCATGGGCTGGCGCCTGATTCACTATCATCGGTCTACCTCGCCCTGCCGCGGGATACCCCCGTGCTGATCGCCCCCGCCATGAATGGCAAAATGTGGGCGCACCCTGCGACCCAGCGCAACCTCGCCCAGCTGACCGAGGACGGCTGCCACTTTATCGATCCTGCTTCCGGCATGCTCGCCTGTGGTTATGAGGGCAAAGGCCGGCTCGCACCGGTCGATGAGATTGTCGAACGAGCGCTGAATTCCCTCAAGTCAGGCCAGTAATGAAACCGACCCCAGCTGAGTTCACTTTCTGGCGTCGTCCTCGCCGTGGCAGCCGCAACCCCGAGGACCAGACCAATATGTTCTGGTTCTGGTGCGTGGATAACAAACAGGATGCCTTTGGCGCCGTGCAAGAGCTGGGCGGGCCGGATTCTTCGACTGTCGGCCCTTGCTGGAGTGCGGTGCGCTTCGGGCAAACTCGCACCGAGCTCCCTGATGGCAGCTTCGTTTCCATCGGCGGCGAGCACGAGGACCATTACGACCCTGACTTTTACATCTACAACGACGTCTGGGTGGAGTCGCCAGAGGGCGAGCTGACCATCTACGGCTACCCGCGTGCCGACTTTCCCCCGACCGACTTTCACAGCGCCACACTGGTCGGCCACGAGATCTGGGTCATTGGTAACCTTGGCTACCCAGAAGACCGAAATTCAGAACAGACCCAGGTGCTGAAGCTCGATACCCGCAGCTGGAAAATGAGCCGAGTGGAAACTCAAGGTTCGCCAGGCTGGATCTCGCGTCATCAGGCCGATTACGATCCCTCACGCGAGGTCATCACCTTCACCAAGCTGCAACGCTGGAGCGAGAAAAACGACTTGGCCGACGACTTTTCGACTTGGGAGCTGGATCTGAAGTCACTGCGCTGGCGCTGCGTCGAGATGAAGGACTGGACCCAATACCGCTTCCGCCGCCTCGATGGCGAAAGCTGTGACCTCGCTCAGATCCGCATGGCCGCCGAAATGCAGGGACTCGACCTCAACATGGCTGCCGGCATGATCAAGGACGCCGCACCCCTTGAGGGCATGGACTACTTTCAGAACATGCAGGCCGAGATGCTCAAAGGCGTGGATACCAGCGCCATCGAGGGCCTTTACCGGCCGAGCATCGATCACAAGGTGCTGCCCAGCAGCCCAGACGAATTTCTCACCAAGATGATCGAGATCGAGGGCATCAAGCTACGCTTCGTCGAGGAGTTTCGCGGCGTCCTGCTGACCATCGAGGGCATCCTGCCGGAGCACCAACTACAGACTCTGCTAAAGGAAACCTGTGAGCAAATGCAGGCCATCGACGGCGCCGAATATCAGGCGACGATGATCCAGTGACAATCGATCTTCAGAAATTCAAGCGTCCGATATCAGTGCGCTTTTGCGCTCCATCGAAGCTGATTTTGTTGAGCTGAGCGTAGGTTTTATCCACCGCTTCAAGACGCTCAGAAGCTGTGCCGACCACTGCCAGCACACGACCGCCGTTGGTCTCAAATTCGCCATCTGCGTTTTGCTTGGTTCCTGCATGGTAACAGAAGACCTCGTCACTTAGGGCATCCAGTCCAGAGATCACATCGCCTTTACTCGAGCTCTCAGGGTAACCTTTGGAGGCCATCACCAGGCACACTGCCCAGTCATTGCTAAAGTCGATAAACTCAGGTCTCAGGTCACCGCTCGCACCCGCCGCGCAGAAGGCGGCGAGATCACCCTTGAGCAGGCGCATCACGGCCTGACACTCAGGATCGCCGAAACGGCAATTGTATTCGATGATCTTCGGTCCATCTTCAGTTAACATCAGGCCGAAGTAGATGAAACCACGGTATGGAAGCCCCTCAGACTGCAGCCCGGCAACCGTTGGCTGCACAATCTCCTTCTCAATCTGGGCAAGAAGCTCGGCATCGATCAACTTGCGGCTGGAAACAGCACCCATCCCGCCCGTATTTGGACCTTCATCACCGTCGAGCGCGCGTTTGTAGTCACGCGCTGGTGCGAAGATAAGATATTGATCATCGACGACTGCCGCAAAGATCGAGAGCTCCGGCCCGACCAGGCATTCTTCCACCAGAAGACGGCCCTCACCGAATTTGCGCTCGACGAGCACCTCCTGCAAGAAGGCTTCCGCGCTAGCCTCGTCAGGGCAAACGGCGACGCCTTTGCCCGCGGCCAACCCGTCAAACTTCAGCACCGTTGGATAAGTCCCTGCTATCGCCTCGCGTGCCTCTTCGATGGTATTTACCGCCGTGGCCGCCCCTGTCGGGATGTCATGGCGCTGCATGAAGTCCTTGGCAAATTCCTTACTCGCCTCCAATTGAGCCGACTGATTGTGCGGCCCGAAACAAGGAACCCCAGCAGCCTCGCAAAGGTTCGCGAGACCTGCGCCCTCAACCAACCAAGCTTCCTCACCAGCCATCACCAGATCAACTTGGTTTTCCTGAGCCCAGTCCACCATGGCCTCAAGACCATCAACAGGCACCGGCTTGGCCAGCGTCTGGATCGCATCGGAGCCGGGATAGCAATAGAGCTCGGTCTCGGTTGGTGAATCGGCAAGGGCCTTGATCAGTGCGTGCTCGCGCCCGCCTTTTCCAGTGACAAGAATTTTCATAAATTGAGGTAATCGAGTTCCAATTAAGCTCGGCTGGTCCTGGCTAGTTCCAGTGCCTCCAGCAGGCGCGTGTGAATGTTCTCAAATCCGCCATTGGTCAATACTGCAATGACATCTCCGGATTCCGCTGTGTCAGCCACGTGGTCGACAATGGATTGCACCGTCTCGCCGAGAAATGCAGAGGTCCCCCCACTGGCGATGTCCGCCATCAGGCGCGCTTCATCGAGTTGCTCTTCCTCGGGGACCTTACTGGTATCCTCGATTCTGGCCACGATGGCCTCATCAGCCGTTGCCAGCGCTTTGGCTAGCTCGGCTTGGAAAATGTTCCGTCGCGTCGTATTCGAGCGTGGCTCGAAGATCGCCCGGATCCGGCTTTCCGGATATTGCTGGCGCAGCGCCTCGATCGCGAGTGCGAGGGCCGTCGGGTGATGGGCAAAGTCATCGATGACCTTGATCCCATCGACTTCACCGCGCAGCTCCTGTCGTCGGGCGATGCCCTGCCATGCAGCGAAACCAGCGCGGATTTCATCGGGACTCAGCCCACCAAAACGTGCCGCGGTCGCCGCCATCGCCGCGTTTCGCACGTTAAATTCGCCGATCATCGGCAGGACGTAGCGCTCCCCATCGAGGGTAAATGCACTCCCTGATGGCTCATAGGCGATGTCCGTGATTTGTAGATCACAGCCCTCGGTGAGCCCGACTTTTTTCACCGTCCCAGGCGCGCCTTCGGCAACCTCGCAACAATTCAGATCGTCACCGTTAACCAGTGCCAGCCCATTTTGAGGCACAATCAAAAGCAGACGTCGGAAGGTCAACTTAATCTCATCCAGGGAGTCATAGATATCCGCATGGTCAAATTCGATGTTATTGATCACCGCCACCTCAGGCAGGTAATGCAAAAATTTCGAGCGTTTGTCGAAGAAAGCAGTGTCGTATTCATCCCCTTCAATCACCGTGAATTCAGAGTCGGTGAAATGCCCGCCTCGGCCCAAGTTCCGAGGGATCCCCCCGATCATGTAGCTCGGCTCGCGACCAGCACTCTCAAACAACCACGCCAACAGCGAGGTGGTGGTCGTCTTGCCATGCGTCCCAGCCACCACGAAATTCCGCTTACCGCGCAGAAAGTGCTCCTTCATCAGCTCGGGCAGTGAAACATAGAGCCGCTTCTGGTTGAGCACCTCCTCGACTTCGACATTGCCTCGGCTCATCGCATTTCCAATCACTGCGACATCCGCCGCAGCTGGCACATTCTCAGCCGCATAGCCCTCAGTGAGCTTGATCCCCTCGCCTTCAAGAAAAGTCGACATCGGTGGATAAACCTTCGCGTCGGAACCCGTCACAGTGAACCCCTTGCGCTTCATCGCGCTCGCCAGGGCGCCCATGGCGGTCCCACAAATACCTAGAAAATGAATGTGCTCCTTCAAGTTGCTGACCATGGGTAAGCGAACTGCATTTGACAAGCCCCAGTCAGCCTCAAACCCGCAGAAAAACGCTTTGCTCAAAAAAAAGATAGAAATTGATTAAAAAAGTGTAAACCTACGTCGCACTTCGCGCCTAAGCACAGTGACTTGTCGTCTTTCCACGGCATCAAATCAAACCACCAACGCTAAATGAAAATCACCCCGCTAGCCATTCTGGCTCTGGCATCTTCCAGCACTCTCTCTTTCGGCGCCGCCGGAATGTTTGAAGAGCTGCTCTGGACCAGCACTAACCCGAGCTTCTCGTTTACCGATCCAGGAACAACGTTCTACGAGATTGATTCCGATACCTCAAACCTCTTCGGAGCGCTCGAATTCCAAGGTGCCAACCTTGGGACCTACAACGTCGGAGACACTCTTTTCCTCACCGGCGAGCAGAAGTCTTTCAAAAACAACGGCACTGATGTCACCGCACACACCCTCTCTTACTCACTTAATGGAGTGACATTCACCGACTTTAGCTACAACTTCGAAGCTGATCTTGGTGGTGGTGACCAGCGCTGGGGCCGCGCCAATGCTGGCGGACTCACCGGCAACATTTTGGACGGGCTCACTCCTGGCAACTATACCCTTGAGGTCTTCTCAAGCATCACCACCAACAGTGTGGATTCCGGACCGACTGTCTTCAATAACAACGGCGGATCAAACTTCAGCGCGACCTTCACCGTCGTTCCTGAGCCATCCACCTCAGCCCTAATCGGCCTCAGCCTCGTCGGCCTCGTCGCACGTCGCCGCCGCGCCTGAGCGCGCCCCCTCCAACCAATCACCAAAACCTGCCGCGGCAACCCCGCCCGGCAGGTTTTTTCGTGCCCAGAATCGGTCCACATACTCTATTTTGTGACAGACACAAAATGATTACCCCTTGGATTAGAGCCGAAACTAAATTGCTTAACCTACTCAAGTTAAGAAATTAACAGATCAATATAAACCTCTACGGAAACACGGTGAAGCGAAGACTTGAAGAGTAATCCTATCGCACAAATAGCGAGCTTACTCGGCTAGGGAAAAAGTAGCATCTGGGTGGATGCCCTTGTCGAGGGGCCTCTAATTGGCTGGAGTAGCTGACTTTCCCTCTGCTACCGGAATGTCGTGGAATGACTTGGCAAGTCCACATGATCATCTCGCAAGGACGAGAACTGAAGCTCACTGTTCAACTTTGCTGGCCTGTTCGCCAGTGCGCAGGGTCTTCTCGGCGTTGAGAACTTTTACCGTGATTCGACGCACGGTGATTTGACTGCGAACTTCAGCACTGTCGTCAGAACCATTGTCTGGCAACTCCATCCCTGCGTCGATGAGGGCATCGTTGCGGCTACCATTTGCAATCCGCAATCGATCAAAGGACAAATGGGGTGCAATCCATTGCGACGCCAATGGTTTTCCGGTTGTAGTGCGTCCCTCGAATAGCTCCGCCAAGCCCGTTCGGTAGTTGTAACGAAGGGTGACCAGGGATTTTCCAGCTAGTAAAGGGCATGCGTTGTGAGCAACCTCCCCCGCAGGGTGCAGTGCCCAGTCCCCATCAGGACCATTGGGATCTCCGACGAAAATCCGCTCTTGATCACCTGTATATAGCGAGACTCCAGCCCAGCCTTCGTCACCGGGACCTTCTGCCTCGATCGTCATGAGCAGAATGTGCGAGTGATCGTCCAAGTGGGGGTATCCCAAGTCAACGAAGGCCTTGCTGCGCAGCTCACCTCGAGTATCGAGCTTGCCATCACGCACCTGCAATTGCCCCAACTGGACTTTCCAGGCACTGCCGCCAATGTCGGGTTCTTTCCCATCCAGCAAAGTGCCGTTCGGGTCGCTGAAATCATCTGCAAAAACCACGATGGGCTCGGGAAATGACGAGGAGAACGAAAGTTGCCGGGTCGACGGCTCCCACCGATCGCCCATCCAGCTCACACCCTGACCAGTAATCAGCTCGCTAATCTCATCACGATTGACAGGATCACGGAGCTTCACTTTGCCGCTCAGGACAAAGACCTCCTGAGGTTTCCCAGTCTCCGCAATGACACCAAATTCGGTGCCGAGATCCTCAACCACCATATCTGCCGTTTCGCAAATAAAACCCTCGGCGCCATCAGGCACGTTGAACCACGCCCTACCATTGACTAACTTGAGCGCATTTTCACCAACGGCTTCGAAGGTCGCAGGTGCTTCGACAAAGCCGCTCACTCCAGAGCTCAACTGAATCAGCGCGCCACCGCGGACCAACTCGACAACGGAGCCTTGTTTGAGCTCGTCGCCTCCAGTGCGACCGTCAACGTGAGTGATCTGACCTGCGCTCTCGGGGCCGAAAGCCAAGCTTGCCAAGGTGGGGCCAACAAGCGGCGTGTCAGCGGGGTCAGCCCCTCGCGGTAAGGTCAAGCCGATGACCAAGGCCACCGCGGCTGCAATACCAGCCACCCAGAACCACTTAGCTCCGTTCCTCGCCTCCTTGGCCGAAAAAGCAGAGTCCGACTCATGATGCTCGATTAAGAGGTGGTCGGTCTTGGCGTAGCTCAGGTAGAGCTTGCGGAAACCAGGATCAGTCTTAACTCGCTGCTCAATCGCAGCAAATTCGGACTCGCTCACCTCACCGTCGATGAGACGCTGAATTTGCTCTTCATCCTTCCAAGTGCTCACGAGCGTGACTCCTTGAGTTGGGCTTCCATACATTTCCGGAGTTTTGCCCGAATTTTGAAAAGTCGGGCCTTCAGAGTGCCCGCGCTACGACCAATCTGAGCCGCATAATCTTCCAGATTCAGGTCACTGGCATAGCGAACTTGCAGAAGCTCCCTATCCTTCTCTTTAAGCTTACTCAGGCAACTATCCAACACGCAAAAAGCATCTTCAAGTTCACCGTCCTCATCAATCTCCGCCGCGAAACGCTCCGCAATGGCATCGTCGAAGACCATCCATTTTTGGCGTTTGGTGCGAGCGCGCTGGCTCATCACCTGGTAGCGCGCAACGGTGAAGGCCCACGCCTTGAAATTCGTCCCAAGAGTGAAGTCGTCGCGCTTCTTCCAGAGCGTCACATTCGTCTGCTGGAGAACGTCTTGCGCCCCTCTCTGACCAGGCATAAGCGAGCGAATATAGGCCAACACCGGACCTTGGTGCAAGGTCAGCTGCTGGACAAATTCATTCTCTTCCTGTGACTCGTCAGCGCTCATATTCACCCTAGAATGCCCTCTAGGCACTAAAGGTTTACTAAATTCGCACTCACAAGGCGAGTCAACGTCTCCCCTTTACTTGCGCTCTCTGCGGTAGCGCAAGCTATCGAAGAGTTTGCCCTCCAGATCATAAGCCTGCCACTCGAAGACATCGCCATTGATTCTAACCATGGCGTAGTGATGGCCATGCTTGACCGTATTCTGGAAAGGCGGACGGCTGGGGCCGGCTTCCTCAAGGGGGCCGCCCCCACCACCAGTCACAAAGTATTGCACGCCACCGCGGCTCACCACCTTGCCATTTTTCACCTGCCAAGTCCGTTCGTAGCTGTGAATGTGGCCATTGAAGACGAGGTCGACACCGTGGAGATCGTAGAGTTTGCTCATCGCACGGACGTTGCGGTCACCCCGGCTCGACTTATTTTGCTCCCACAAGTTTCCATAATCATTGGCATCCGAAGAATAGACCGGGTGATGATGCACCACGATCTTCCACTCCGCCTTCGAGGCCTTCAACTGCTTTTCCAGCCACAGGTATTGCTCGGAGCCTGGCCCGCATTTCTTGTTCGAATCAACCATGAAGAACTGCGCCGGCCCGTAAGTGAAGGTGTAATAATACTCGGGATCGGGCAGGTTCATGTAGTCGTAGTAGTAGTCCGCATTCCGCTCATGGTTCCCCAGAACCGGATACATCGGCACTCGGCTGATCAACACCTCCATTGAGGGGAAGAACTGCTTCGTCCAATGGGTGAGCTCAGTGCCGGTAGAGGTAAGATCGCCAGGGATCACCAAGAAATCCGGACGCTGCGCCCAGGCGAAATTCGCCATTTTGCTAGCTACCCGCGGATTCCCCTGAGTATCCGAGATCACCGCGAAGGCAATCGGTGAGTCAGCCATAGGCGCCGTCTCAAAGGTCCGGACCTCGCTCTCCAGCTTGCGCCCTTCGGAGTCAGTCGTAGTCGTTCGATAGAAATACTGAGTGTCTGGCTGCAGCCCCGTGATGCGCAGTTGGTGAGTCTTGCTCTTTTGCGACACAGGCAGCGCATTTTCACACTTACTGTTCTCGCCCCAGAAAAGCTGCCCGTCGGATTCCAGATTGGTCGCCCAATTGACCCCCATCGAGTCCGTGCCAGCCATCTGTAAAAAGGGCTTGGCTTCAAATTCAAAATTGATTGCCAGTTTCGCCGGCTCTTGGTCTGCAAGCACCTTATTGTGCTCAAAGTCGTGCGCCACGCCCTCGGCAGTGGCCACCAGGTCATAGATCAGCACCTCTTTCAGCGAGCCGGTCATCGGGAAATTCTCATTGGCATCGACATAACCACCCACAGCCAGCTTTGCGGCGCCTGGGTAAACAATCGCGCCTTTCTGCTCGGCGCTCTCGGCATCGAGCTTGCCGTTGACATAGAGCTTCAGCGAAGTGCCGTTGTAGGTCGCGCAGACATGGTAATATTTGCCGGGAACAAATGCCGTCTTGCCTGCAAGGTAGGTCATTCGATCATTTCCTTTAGATCTCAGCGCGACGAGGAAATGCTTCTGATTGTAGCCGAGCAGCCACCCTTGCTCGTCCGAGCCATTGTCCTGAAAGAAGCCAACGATACCACCATAAGGAACCCCTTGATGAACCGAGACCCAAGCGCTCACCGTTAAATCCTTCGGCGGCAGATCCGCCCCCTTCACCTCCTTTACGGTCAAAAGCGACTCTTCACCGCGGCTCAAGAACGCCCACTTCTGCTTCCCCCAAACCTCGCCGACCTTCAAGTCCGGCCCCTTCTGAGCCTGTAAAACGCCACCCTTCACAAACTTCTGCTGGAAATCCCAATGCACCAGAGGGTTTGGAGCATCGTGACCGAATACTAGAGCAGGCAGCAAACAGAGACAGGCGAGAACGCATTTCATCCTCAAGCGATACTCAAGAACCTTACCTCTCACCAAGCATTTCCGTCATCAAAACACCCAATGACCTAGCAAAAATGAAAGAATCTTAGGCAGACAAGTGGATACGATTGGCCCCTCCTAAGGCTATAACCTCCGCCAAACGCTGATCTGGGAAACGCTCCACTGAAACTTTCGGGCGTGCTCGCGGATGAGGAAGGGCTCGTTGTCGGTGCGCTCCAGTGAGAAGTCGCCGCTAAGCTTGCCCTTTAGCCATTCCAAGGTGCCGCCCTCTGGCCAGTTGTCCAAAGGGGTGAACTCCTCCAACCACGTGCAAGGCGTGGCGATGACCAGCTCACCACCGGATTTAACCAGATCGGGCAGGCGCTGCAGGAGCTTTTGTGGCTCGGGCAGGCGACAGAGCAAATTCGCAGCGTGCACACGATCGAAGCTCCCGAGGTCCTCGCGCAAGTTCATTGCATCGCCCTGTTCGAAGCTGACCCCTCCGCCGTCTACCCCCTCGGGCAACTTGGCAGTGAGCCGGCTCTGCGCGGGAATTTCGTCCGTCCGAAGATAATCGAAACTACCCTGACGAGCGAGATGCTCGGCCGCATCGACGAATTTCTGAGAAAAGTCGATCCCGATGACCTGATCGGCCGACATACTCATCTCAAAGGCGGAGCGCCCCACGGCACACCCGAGATCGAGTGCCCGTTCGACCCGCCCTTGACCGAAATGCGCTACCGTTCTCACGGGAAAGCCGAGCGCCTCGCGAGGGCCACTCTCCCAAGGCAGAATTTCCTCGTCGGCACCGAAATGGAAGAGCAGGTATTCGCCGAGCAGACGGTCGGTTTCGTAGAGATTCATGAAGGATCGATAAGGTCTTGGATCAGTTTCGCGGTCGGGCAGTTACGCACCACCATCTGGAAGGGACCACGGTCGTCCTTCTTTTTGGAGCCGTAGTAGATCGAATTGGTGCTAGAGACCATGGCCACGACCCGCCCCTGATCATCGAAGATAGGCCCACCGCTGGAGCCCTTGGCGTATTCCGCCGTCACATGCATCCAGACGCCTCGGTCAGCTCCCCCTCTCCCCTTATTCTGAAAATAACGAGAAATTCGGCCGCTGGTGTAATAGAAATAGCGACCATTCGGGTGACTAATAATGTTCACTGGAGTGCCCACCGCCGGTTCAATCGAGAGCCCGAGCGGGCGGAAGCCAGATCCCTTCACCTTGAAAATCGCCACGTCCGCCTCTTTGCTGGCGGCCAAGACTTTCTCCACAGGGAAGACCTCGCCCGTCACCGAAATGATCCCGAATGCCCCCTGATCTTCGGATCCTTCGAAGACATGATAATTCGTCACCATGACACCATCAGCGGTCAAGGCCCAGGCGCTCGCCCCTCCAGAGCGGTGCCATTTGTCGCACTTATCGCACTTATAGATGGAAGTGATCACAAACACGCTGGGCGCTAGCTCAGCATACAAATTCGCTCCCGCGCCAAGGTCTGCAACCTTCGGCAACTTGACCTTCGCTTTGGCACCCGCCTTGAGCTGCTCCGCTAGATCCTCGCCAGTGGCCGCTACGGCGTCAGTCTTAAACTGGTCCATCTTCTCCTCAAAGCCCTCGAAGATCTTTGAATCGTCGATGACAAGAGGCGCGGCAGTGAGACGGAAAACCGCCAGAAGAAAGAGAGTGAGATGAGCTAATTTCATAAAAACAGTGGGTCGGATTGAGAGGACTGAGGCAATCAAAAAAGAAAGCCGCCGCCCGGATAATTTCCGGACGGCGGCTGAGTTGAGAATTAGCCTTATCGCTGCATCGCGTTCAGCACGTAGGGCGCGGGGCGGAAATTTTCGATGAGGACCGTGGTCTCACCATCGCGTATCATGCGCACCTCTTTCAGATTGAAATTCGGTGTCTTGTGCGGGGCAAAGAGAATGTCGTCATGGGTCGAATTTTCGTGCTTCTTGAACATATCAGGAACGATGTCCCCCCCGAGATGGTCGTCGCGACCAGTCGCCAAGTGGCAGGTTCCGAGGACCTTCTCATCCTGAATATCCTGGTAAGAAACCGGGAGCACTTGCGTGCCAAACCCGAGCTCACCAAGTGTGCCCGTCATCGGGTCGTCGGCGAGACGTGCGTTATGCGCATCGATCGTTGCTTGGTCACCCTCGATGAGAGTCGAATTGATAATATTTCGATCTACCACCTCGAGCACGCCCAGCGTGCCATCTTCATATTTCATCGGAAATTGCCCGCGGGCATCTGTCGGAACGAAGTAGACCTCACCTGCCGGCAGATTGGCAATGTCGGGCTTGGTCCCCTGGCAAAGACCGTGAGACTTCTGAGCATCTTGCTTGTCCAGCCCGAGCCAAGCGGTCAAAATTCGGCCGTCTTCAAGCTCGAAGTCGATCTCCATGGCTTCCGCATTAGTAAGAGCCTTGCGCATTTTCTCGGCATCGGCAGAGACCTCTTCGTAGTCAACTGCGAGACCTGAATTCAAAATCACATCGTTCAGACCGTGCATGGTCGCACCACGGAAGTTGTATTCCTTGCACTTCGCAGTGAGAGGAGCGGTCGCGGAAAAGGTCGAGAGACACAGGACTAGGTCGTATTCAGAATAAATGTCCTTATCCAACGACAGCAAATTGCCGTCCGTATCCCACACTTCATCTTCGAGATCGAGATTGGAGCCGTTAGTGCATTTGTAGGCGAACATTTCGCCACCAGTGAGGCCAAGCTCTTCGCCGACGCCTGCTTTGAGCCCCTCATAAAAATACTTGTGAGCATTCTTTTGAACTTCGAAACCCTCGTGATTGAGGAATTCAAAGTCTTTGATAAGCCCCTCGGGCTGATCGAAATCCACGAGAATGCAAACGCGGTTTCCCTCAGTCGGGGCGAAGACGGTTCCAAGCAGACGCTTGAGATCAAATGGGGGAAATTCACGCTTCTCTGGATTGAGTAGGATTTCCTCAGTAAGGTATTCCGGTAGGATAGCAGGACTAGACATAGCTACGGAGTTTACCCTACAAGTTCCGCCGCGCAAGCTAACGAAAGTATTTTTTAGAATTTTCTGAAAAAACAATCATTTGAGACGACTCAAAATTACCGGCTGACTCTCCCGCACTAAACTGATAACGTGCGCCTTCCACAGACTGAATGAGAAATTTAAAAGACGGCATCCGCTCCCTCGTGAAAATCGACTTTTATGGTCGAGTTCACAAAACTTTCCGCGGCACAGACAAGGAAGCGCGCTGTGCCAATGAGGTGCGAATCCTGAAAGCCCTCGAAGAAAGGCAGTGCCCTTTCGTCCCGCGACTGCTCGACTACAAGCTCGAGGATGATTGGATTCTCACCACCAACTGCGGCTCGCCCACGCCAAACATCTCGCGCAAGAAGTCGGATTCTCTTTTTGAAAAGCTCGAGCGCGAATACGGCGTGCAACACGATGATCCCGAGCCGCGCAACATCACTTACGACAGCAAGGCCGGTCAATTCTGCGTGATCGACTTCGAGCTTTCCACCCTCCTTCCCGATCCTAACCCCGCCCGACCGAGCGAGGATGCCTGAGACCGCATGAGCGACGAACCACGCATCACCAATCCCTTCCTCCCCGGTGCCGAGAAGCCACCCTCCGAAGGACCACCACTCAAGCTCGAGTGGACCGCGATCAGCGTCTCCGGCTCCCGCAAGCCAATCAATGATGATTCCTGGCTAGCCATCGCCTCGGATTTCGAAGGAGCCAAGCGCTTGGAAGCGTCCGGCAGCTTTGCCCTCCGCGACCATGACCTCACATTCGCCGTCTCAGATGGCATGGGTGGCGGCCAGGCAGGCAATGTCGCCTCCAAGTTACTCCTCGAAGAATTTAGCCGGCTGATCCCGCAGACCTTCACCACGGCAGCCGCCGGCTTCTACCCGGACTATATCACCCACCTCGACGAAGCGATTCAGGTGGTCCACCACGCCATCAACCAACAAGCCGAGCAGGATCCCGCTAAAAAAGGCATGGCCGCCACCGTGGCACTCGGATGGTTCACACCTGAGAACCTCTACTTCGCCAGCGCGGGCGACTCTCGAATTTATCGCTATCGAGAGGGGGAAACCGAGCAGATTACCTGCGACCACAACTTCGCCTGGCGTAAAATGCAACGCGGGGAAATCACCGAGCGCCAATACCGAGCGAACCCTCGCCGATCGGCTCTCTATCAGATCATGGGCGGCGGGCACGAGCGAGTCGTGCCGGATATCGAGGCTACCTCTTATCAAGAAGGAGACCGGTTTCTGATCTGCTCGGACGGGCTCGTCGATGGCCTCTGGGATAAACATATCGCTAAACACCTGAGCCAAAACCTTTCCTCGACAAGCGCCACGGCAGACGCTCTCATCCAGCGGGCCTTAGCCAATGATGGAACGGATGACACCACTATCATTGTCATAAACGTCCTCAAGAATTGAAAAACCCAAAAAAGAAGGGTAACTGGCACACCAACTGCTAACCATCCATTAGGCGGGCTCGGCTCACGCTGATCTCGTGCCCAATTACTAACCACACAAAAAAATGGCTAAATACAGACTCGATTACATCTGGCTCGACGGCTACCAGCCCGTCGCCAACCTTCGCACCAAGTGCTGCATCAAGGAATTCGACGATTTCCCAACTCTCGACCAGCTCCCTGAGTGGGGCTTCGACGGTTCATCCACCCAACAAGCTGAAGGTGGTGATTCTGACTGCATCCTGAAACCAGTCGCCCTCTATCCGGATCCAACGCGCCACAACGGCATCCTCGTCATGTGTGAAGTTATGCTTCCTGACGGCACTCCTCACCCATCCAACACCCGCGCTACCATCGCTGATGACGAGGGCACTTGGTTCGGCTTCGAGCAGGAATACTTCCTCATGCAAGGCGGCCGCCCACTTGGCTTCCCAGAAGGTGGATATCCAGAACCACAAGGGGAATACTACTGTGGCGTCGGCTACAAAAACGTTGGCGACATCGGTCGTGCGATCACTGATGAGCACCTTGACCTCTGCCTCGAGGCTGGCATCAACCACGAAGGCATCAATGCCGAGGTCGCCTCCGGCCAGTGGGAGTTCCAAATCTTCGGCAAGGGCTCCAAGAAAGCCGCTGACGAAATCTGGGTCGCTCGCTTCCTCCTTCTTCGTCTCTGCGAACAGTATGAAGTCGATGTCGAATGGCACTGCAAGCCTCTCAAAGGCGACTGGAATGGCTCCGGCATGCACTGTAACTTCTCCACCGAATACCTGCGCGAAGTCGGCGGCAAAGATTACTTCGATAAGCTCATGGCTGCCTTCGAAGAAAACGTCGAAGAGCACATCGCTGTCTACGGCCCTGAAAACGAGCTCCGCCTCACCGGCCTCCACGAAACTCAGTCCATCGACAAGTTCTCATGGGGCATCGCTGACCGTGGTGCTTCCATCCGTGTTCCTCACTCATTCGCCAAGAATGATTGGAAAGGCTACCTCGAAGATCGCCGCCCGAACTCACAGGGCGACCCTTACCAAATCGCTTCACGCGTCATCCAGACCATCCAGTCTGTCCCGACCGCGTAAGCGCTCCGTAAGCACATCATTTCCAAGCCTCACTCGATCCATTCGAGTGGGGCTTTTTTAATCCCCTGCCTCAATACTCAAAAGCCAGTGCAGAGCTTGGTATTCGCCTCTCATGCAGCAGCATATTTTTTAAGGCGATTCGGTAGTTGTAATGACTCGTCGGGAAAAGAACATTGCTTAGCTCATTTTTATCTGTTGATAAGAGAAAGTATTCCAAATGTCCGATATTCCTCCAGCATCTAACGAGAACCAACAAGCTCCTGAAGAGAGCTTCGAAGAGTTGCTATCGGCCGAGCAGGAATTTCTCCACCTCCTCATTCGGACGATTGGCGTATCGCGATCGGACTCCCACGATGTGCTCCAAGAGGCCAATATCTACCTGATCCAAAACTCATCCAAATTCGAGCTTGGAACTAATTTTCGCGCATGGGCATCCCAGGTCGTTCGTTACCGCTGCCTTTCCTACTTTCGCGCCCAGAAGCGCCGCCCCATGACTAACCTTTCCGAGCAGGTCCTCGATCTCATCACTCAAGAAGTCTGCGAGCAATATGAAGAAACTCAACGACAACTCGATCGATTAGAAGACTGCCTGGCGAAACTGGCGCCCGAGCAGTCAACGACCCTCAGGGCAATCTATACCGACGGCCTCTCCCTCAAGGAATACGCCAATCAAACCAAAAAGTCTCATGCCGCAGTCCGTAAGACCGTCTCGCGTCTGCGTCAGCTTCTCAAGCAGTGCATCGAGTCCTACGAGAAATCGTAGTTTCTCGGTCACATTCTTTAGACTAAACCTCTCTGTTAATAGAACATGCACGATTCCAACAACAACACCATCACTGATGAGTTCATTGAACTGGTTCAGCGTGTTCTCAACGGTGAGGCGAGCCTCGATGACCTCGCGTCCCTAAATACGATCCTGCCTCAGAACCCCGAAGCTCTCTCCTACTTCGTCAAGATGCGCATGCTACATGCGACCCTGACTGATCACTTGGATTCACCAAAGCCCAAGATCGCCACCCTCGGGCAGGCCATCAGAAATTCCGAATCTCAGCCAATTCACAGATTCGAACCCAAAAAGGCGTCTCCAAAAAAGCTCAAGCGCGGACTCTTCGCTGCAGCTGCAATACTTCTGCTCAGCCTGATCGGAGCCTTCGTATTCCATCAGTTCGATCAGCACAAACATCAGAACGCCTACCAGATCGTTGCCGTAACCAGCGAGCCAGATCCATCCCTTCCGACCCGAGGCGAATGGTTGCAAACTAATCGTAGTTACAAGATCAGTTCCGGTGTGCTCGAAATGCACTCCCCAGATGGTAATGAGCTGACCATCCAAGCTCCTGCCGAATTTAGTATCGACTCCAAGCACGCTCTCACTTTGACAAAAGGGAAGCTTTGGGCAGTTCTAGACGGCCCGGAGCTAGACATCCACACGCCACAAGGCCTGGTCCAAGACCTCGGGACTACCTTCGGCGTCGACCAATCTTCAGCCAACACCACCCGCGTCGACGTCGTCGATGGTGAGGTCCAAATCACCAACGCCAAGCAGCAATCCAAAACGGCTAGCAAAGGCTTCGCTCTGATCGCCGACGCCAAGCGCTGGCCGCCCAGTATAGCTCCCGCTGACGCCTCCCGCTACCACACGGGACTTCGGACTCCCATCGGCATCACGTTCGCCAAAAATAGCGTCGAAGCCGCCGAGATCACCAATGCTAACCCCATGGCGACCAAGTGGACTGCAATCACCACCCACACCGGCCAAACTATCCCCAATAATGCCAGCTTTGAAATTCGCTGGGTCGGATCGACTTTCTTCAGCGAGAATTCAGACCAATCCGTCGAATCCAAGATTTTCCACACTCACATCCAAGGGTGGCCATGGACTGACAAGCTAATCACTCAGGCCGATCGCCTTGGATTCCCGACCGATCAAGATCTTGGTATCGCCATACATTTGAGCGGGATGAAAACATGGCTTAAGCAGATTGGTGCCTCTGCCTATACCATCGAAGTGCTGCGTAACTCAGGAGTGAAAGACGTCAATTTCCTCCCCGTTCGTGCCAGCGCGGAATTTGGAGAAGCTCCCATCGAGACCCTAACGGCAGGTCCTGACAATCTACTCCCTGCCAACCATCCTGATCAATTGATCAGCGAGAAGGGAAACCGCGCTTCACAGACATTCAAAACGCCTTTCTCGTTGGACACTCTGACAATCACCACCCCCAGTCAGGCTCACGCCATTCACCAAGAAAGAGCAAACATCTCAGCCATTCGCATCATCCCGATTTTCGAAAAATAAAAAATCCGGTCACACTTTTCGGCCAATACCTCTTAGTAGATGACACAATAGGTCATCATGAAAAAAACACTACTTATCCTCACTGGAATCGTATCGGCAGCGACGCTGAGCAATGCAGCGATGCTGTTCACGAGCAACTTCGACAACAACACCGGTGCCACTGTCTTGGCAGGGAACTCCGATAATTCCTCTGGCTCAGCATCGCTCGGCGTCACTTGGTCAACACCAACCTCTGGCATCTCCGGCCTCGGCAACCTATCTGCTATCAGCAACAATGCCGGATTTGCGATCGTCCAAAATGGTAACAACGCATTCTCCAACGATGATGTCGTTTACGTGAACGAGAACCTCAACGCTGGTGGAACTCAAGGATACTCCGTCTCGTTCACGGTAGATGCAGGCAATGAATTCAATCTTAGCAATTTGAGCATTCTTGCCCGCCACACCAACAACGCAGGAAGCCAAGAGCAGGTTTTCGTATCGGACCTTGTTTTCAGTCTTTCTGGCGGCACGCTCGGCGCACCGGTTACTGATCTCAAGAACGACTTTGATTACAACGGTTCCGCTGGTTTCATTGACCATCAATTCGACCTCACCGGCACAAGTTTGGGAGCTGGAACTTACACCTTGGATGTCTCCATGAGTGACTTCTCTGGCGGTGGTGCATACGCCGTTTACGATGGCATTACCTTGGAAGGCGAGGCGATCCCCGAGCCCTCTTCAGCCGCATTGATCGGCCTCGCCAGCTTAGGTATCCTCCTTCGTCGCCGCAAATAAGGCAGCAGTCACATGCATTTTTCAGAGCCCGGCAGGCGAGAGTCTGCCGGGCTTTTTTTCAGCTAGTCCCATCAGATCTCATGAAAATCATCATTCCTTGCCTGCTCATCCTTTTCTCGTTTGGCCTACACGCTCAAATTGAATTGTTTTCTTCTGATTTCGACGGCAACACCGGCGCCCACGTTTTCACCACGGATACCGACAATACTTCCGGATCGGAAAACCTACAGGTGACCTGGCGCAAGGTGAACAGCGTTGATTCCATTTCATCCCTTACGGCTATCAGCACTGGAAACAGTGGCACCACAGGCGGCTTCGCCCAAACTCAGGCAGGGAACGGGACCTACGCAAACAGCAACAATGCATTCATAAGCCGTAACCACAATCAGGACAGCGACAGATCTACGAGCCGACGAGGCTATTCCCTCACCTTCACCCTGAGCGAGACATGGGATCTCTCAAACTTGGAAGTGCTCTCCGGCCACACGAACAATACCGGACTTTCAGATCAAACTTATACCTCCGATCTGAACATCAAGCTCTCTGGTGGCTCGCTGACCGCTCCTGTGGGCTTGAGCAAGACGGTCGACTACGGCCAGTCCCCAGCCTACCTCAGCCTGAATTTCGATCTCCAGGGCACGCAACTCGAAGCTGGCACCTACACCTTGCAGGTGTATCAGAGCAATATGGTGGGAGGAGGGGCCTACGCCACCTTCAATGGCATTACCTTAACGGGCGATAATGGAGGGGCACCCCTGCCCACAGTCACCAATTTCAGCTCGGATAAGACCTACGCGACCGCTGGCTCCAGTGTGAACTTCTCTTGGCAGAGCAGCGGTGCCGACACCCTCACTCTCAGCCCTGCGCCTGGTGATGTGACCGCTTTGAGCACCGATGGCAATGGCTCGACTTCCGTCACCATTCAATCAACTGGAACCTACACCCTCACCGCTACCAACACCAGTGGCTCCGCGACGGCTACCATCAATATCCAAGTCGGTCCCCCAAGGCCAAACATCGTCTTTTTCCTAGTCGATGACATGGGCCCGCAAGACACCTCCGTCCCTTTCAACGTTGATGCCAATGGAAACCCCGTAAGCTACAACTTTAATACTTTTTACAAAACCCCTAACATGGAATCCCTTGCTGCCGACGGCATGCGCTTCATCACGGCCTATGCTCAGTCCGTCTGCAGCCCCACGCGCACCGGGCTCATGACCGGTAGAAACAGCACGCGTCACGCCGTATCAAACTGGGTCGGCTCGGGCGGCCCGGGTAGCGGAGGCTCGCCCCTCAACTGGCGCTCGTCGGGCCTCGACGATACCGACCTCACCCTTCCTCAAATTCTTAGCAGCTCAGGCTACCGAACCATCCACGTCGGAAAGGCCCACTTCGGCTCAAACGCCACTGGCAGGGATCCCCTTAACCTAGGCTTCGACGTCAACATCGGCGGGGCCAATTTCGGGCACCCCGGCTCCTATACCGGCAACTACGGACAAGGCGGAGGTCACGCCGTTCCTCATCTGGAAGCTTACCACAACACCGGAACTTTCCTCACCAAGGCACTGACCATCGAGGCCAACAAGGCCATCGAGAACGCCAATATCGAAGGCCGCCCCTTCTTCCTAAACATGTCCTTCTACGCGGTCCACGCCCCCTTCACTACCAACCCGGATGCCACTGGCGACTACTCAGCCGCCACCAACAGCAATCACGCAAAATACGCAACCATGCTCGAGGGCATGGACCTCGCCATCGGCCAAATTCGCCAAAAGCTCGTCGACCTCGGAATTGCTGAAAATACGCTCATCGTTTTTGTCGGCGACAATGGAAGCGACGCCCCAGCCATCCCCGACGAAGGCCTGCCCAACGGCATCTACTCCGATTACCCGATGAGAGGGAAAAAGGGATCCAAATACGAAGGCGGCAGCCGCATCCCTTTCATCACCAGCTGGGCAAAGGCGGACGAAAATAACCCCTTTCAACAACAGACCCCTATCCCCGCCAACAGCATCGAAGCCGACATCGTCACCACCTGGGACATCCCAGTGACTTTCCTGAGCCTCGCTGGCATTGCGAAGCCCAGTAACTTCGGCGAAGACGGTCACGACCTTCTCCCCTACTTCCGCGCAAGTCCCGGCTCCCATCGCCCACAAGAAATTGTCATCCACTATCCCCACAATCACCGCAGCGATTACTTCTCCTTCATCCGCAAAGAGAATCTGAAATTGATCTACAACTACCAGAATAACTCGCACCAGCTATTCGACCTCGCAAGTGATCCGACCGAATCCAATGATCTCTCAGCCGCTCAGCCCGAATTAACCACCAGCCTCGCTCGGAAGCTAGCTCAGCATCTCGACAACACCTGGGGCGCGCCCGGCGCTCTCATACCGACCATCGCAAGCACCGCTCCCAATGGTAATGTCGTTTCCATCCCGAATAATGGCGCGGACGTCGATCATGATCAGGCCCTGGACACCAACGAAGATCCGAACCTAAACGGCCTAGTCGATCCCGGAGAAACCAACCCCGACGATAGCGACACCGACCGAGATCAGACACCAGATGGCGTCGAAATCAAACTTGGGACCGACCCACTGGATCCAAAAGTCTCGTTTCGAGTCAAAGCCCACGTAGACGAGATAACCAAAGAGTTAGTCCTCACATGGCCCTCCAAGCCAGGCACCAGCTACCGCATCGTATCAAGCACAGACCTCTCAACGCCGATTCAGGATTGGGACTTGGTCCAAGATAGCATCCCCGCCACCGAAAATAGCACCAGCACCAGCTACCA